>JAMOVR010000064.1 GCA_027061945.1 Candidatus Heimdallarchaeota archaeon | reverse complement strand
AAGCTTCTAAGGGTTCTTCCAATGAGGATAATTCACTACTTAATAATGAAAAAAATTATGGTCTTTAAAAGTTGAAGATAATTTTTTTAAAATTATTAAAATGGACATGGGATTTTTATTAATTCTCGATTTTCAATTTCTGGAGACACCTCTAAAACTTGAACTTCAATTATTTTATCGCCTTGCTCGATATCGTAAATAACTTGTAAGCCTTCAACAACTTTCCCAAATACGGTATGAACACCATCTAAATGGGGTTGTGGCTTTCGTACAATAAAAAATTGAGAACCACCAGTATTGGGCCCTGCATGAGCCATACTTACCGCTCCAACTTCATGCTTATGATAATTTCCATTTAATTCGTCAGGAATACAATATCCTGGGCCACCAGCACCAGTCCCAGTAGGATCTCCACCTTGAATAACAAAATCGGGAATCACTCTATGAAAAGTTACACCATTGTAATAACCAGAACGAGAAAGTTCTATGAAATTTTTTACGGTATTAGGCGCTTCTTTATCAAAAAATTCTATTTTCATATCTCCTTTTTCAGTCTTCATTAGCACTGAAGTCATGAATAAAAATCCGATTAAAAAAATAAAAACCCTTTGAAAAAAAAGAAAAATAAATTTTGCGAATTTACGGTCTCAATCTGAAACGTGTTCTGGGGAACAAGCAAGTATCTCTTATATGTTCTATTTTAAGTACCCATTGAATAAATCTTTCAAATCCTAAACCAAAGCCGCTATGAGGAACAGAACCATATTTTCGTAAATCTAAATACCAATAATATGGCTCAGGATCTAATCCCATTTTCTTTAATCTTTTAAGTAGAGAATCATAATCAGTTTCTCTTTCTCCCGAACCAATTAATTCCCCAACAACTGGAACTAATAAATCTGCACTCCTAGTAACTGTTGGGTTGTCAGGATCGATCTTATGATAAAAAGGCTTCATGTTAACAGGGAACTCTGTTAAATATATTGGTGCACCAAAATGTGCAACTAGATCACGCTCTGGTGCATCAGAAATATCATTACCCTCTTCTATATCCCATCCTTTCTCTCTAACAATCTTAATCGCTTCCTTATAAGGGACTCTCTTAAATGGTATAGAAGGAACCTCTACTTCAATACCAAGATCTTTTAAAACATCTTCACTTTCTTCAACAGTACGCTTTAACACATAATGAATCATCTTTTCCATATATTCTAATAATTCATAAAAGTCCATCCAAGCAAACTCGCCTTCTACATGGGTAAATTCTGATAAATGTCTTCGAGTACGACTTTTTTCGGCACGATACGAAGGTAAAATACTGAAAACACGGTTTAAGCTAAAGATTGCTGCCTCTAAGTAAAGTTGAGATGATTGAGATAAATACGCTTTTTTATCAAAGTATTTTATTTCAAAAAGATCGGAACCACCCTCAGGTAAAGTCTCAACGATCAACGGAGGAGTTACCTCAAAAGCGCCGGTCTCATAAAAATAGTCCCTAAAATATTTCAATGCGTCACTCCTATATTTCAAAATGGCTCTTGTTCTTCTTCCTCTTATTACAAAATGTCGTTTATCCAACAAAATATCGGGTGAAGAATCGGGAGTTACTTCTTGATCTATTTCTGGATGAGAAGGATTCCATATTTTTATTTTTTTGGCAAGTATTTCGTAGCCACCTTCTGCTCTAGCATCTTTCTTTACTTCTCCAGTTATTTCTACACTTGCCTCGCGATAAATTTTTTTGGCTTTCTTAAATATCTCTTCACCAACAATGTTTTTTTTAATAGTAATTTGACAAAAGCCGTAACCGTCCCTTAAAAAATAAAAAAGTATTTTTCCATGGTCTCTTATCTGATATGCCCAACCACGAAGAGTAACTTCCTTTCCTTCATACTTCGGCAAGTCTTTTGTACGAATAATAGTCATCATTTTCTAAATATAACAAATATTTTGTAACTCTTTCTACTCTAAAACAAAAACAAGAAACTAGAAAAAAAGTGAAAAAAACAAAAAAACCAGTAGTTTTTCATTAAAACATAAAATAAATATGTAAAAACGCTATTTTCATTACACAAGACATATAATTTTAAAATTCTGCATTATCATGCTTATGGCGAGAATATTAATAACCGGAAGTTTAGGGCAAATCGGGACGGAATTAGCACCTTATTTAAGAAAAACTCATGGAAAAGAAAATGTAATTGCAACAGATATTAAAAAACCTAATAATTACGAGGAGATAGAGCCCTTTTATTACGTAGATGTCTTAGATTACAATAATCTTGAGAGAATAGTCATAGAACATGATATTCAATGGGTCGTTCATAATGCCGCCATTCTTTCAGCAGTAGGGGAAAAAAATCCACAATTAGCCCTTAAAATCAATACTGAAGGGGTAAAAAATGTGCTTGAATTAGCAAGGAAACATGGTTTAAGAGTATATTCCCCCAGTTCCATAGCAGCATTCGGCCCTTCAACACCCAAAGACTACACACCAGATATCACAATTATGAGACCAACAACAATGTATGGAATAACAAAAGTGTTTTTAGAATTACTTGGAGAATATTACAAGCTTAAATTTGGTGTTGACTTTAGATCTCTTAGATATCCAGGAATAATTTCCTCAAAAGCTCTACCTGGGGGAGGTACAACAGATTATGCAGTAGAGATATTCTATAAAGCAATTGAGGAAAAACATTATGTCTCGTTTTTAGATAAAGATACAATGCTTCCAATGATGTACATGCCGGACTGCTTAAAAGCGACTAGTATGCTCTTAGAAGCACCTGAAGAAAAACTTTCTCAAAGAGTATACAACGTTACTGCCTTCAGTTTTACCCCTGAACAATTAGCGGAAGAAATAAGAAAACATATACCGGAATTTACTATAGAGTATAAACCAGACTATCGACAAGAAATTGCAGAAACATGGCCTAGAACGATTAACGATGAAAAAGCAAGAAAAGATTGGGGATGGGAACCGGACTATACCCTCGAAAGAATGGTAGAAGATATGTTAGAAGCAATAAGGAAAAAATTAGAAAAATAAGATAGTGAACTACCCCTTGCTTTTGCGAGGGGTTTCTTGCTTCACAGAGGAGACTCTCTCCACAGGCGCTACGGGCCGTCTCAGCCCTGCAAGAAAAAAAACATATAAAAAAAAACATATGATGTTTTCGGCTTTCATCCCCTCCCTTTCGGAAGGGAGAGGATTTCCCGCCGAGAAATTAAAACAATACTTTTGTTATTTTTCTCGTATTCCTTAAAATGTGAGAGTACCACTCTGAACTGCAGTATTAACTAAGTTAGCGGCGCCTCCAATTTTTAGGCCTTCAACTAAGTCATTTTCGGTAATTCCTCTTTTATTGCAGCAAGGACCACAAAGATATATCTCAGCCCCTAGTTCTATGGCATTTTTAAACAGTTGTGGTAGATCTGGTTCTCCTTCTTCCATTCTTATCTCGTCAATTACACCTTTTTTGCCGAGTTCAACGGCATTAAACATCAAATATACTACTACATGATAGTCCTGTGCCAAAGCCGCGTTTATCGCCGCAAAACCAACTGCTGCTTTTTCCAAGTCTTCTTTTCCATGTTGTATAACTACCAACAAGTTGTTGTTTTCCTCACTCATTTATTACACCTCTTAATTTTAGTCCAAGCTCGGTTCATACTGACTTGCTTTCTTTAAGCATACTAGGTCTGTCAGCATGGACCCAGTACTTTCCAGACAATCTTAATTATTAAGTATTATTATCACTTCTAGGAAAAAAGAGTGATAAAACGAAAAAATTTCACACAAATAAATAAAAAAAACTACAAAAATATGAAAAAAGGTGCGGTTCTATGGACATAAACTCAGATCATTATTGGCCAATAAGATGAATAGTATTAAGAAGTTCTTCCTTAACAATATCGGAATCTTCAATACTAAGTCTTAACGAAAGATTTGCTTTTAAAATCTCTCTTTCTTCATTCGTCCAATAAGGAATCAATATTCCAATGAGTTTTGCGGCGGTAGCCCGAGTGATCACATTTTCATCGGCACTTAGAAATGTAATCAAGTTCTCCAAAATAGTATCTTTTTCTTCTATAGATTTCATTTGCCCTGCTCTTAGCAAGATCGTCCCACACAATGTTTTAAGCCAATCATCATCTAATATATCATACCATTTCTTAATAAACTCAATAATTTCATGGTCAATAGACTCAGATGAGAGATGCTGTACTTCACTTATACTCATTACTAATGTGCGGAATAATTCTTGAGGTTCTCCTATTTCTTTCCATAAACGGATCATTCTATTTAAAATCGTTGTTCCTTTTTCTTCAGGCCATTTAGTAGCGATCTTTCTAAATGCCTCAAATAGATTCTGCCGAATTAAGGTGTCATCAGTAGAAACAATAAAACTACTTAGATCTTCAATTATGTTGTCAACCAGGTCTATTGAAGTTAAACCAACTAATTCTCTTATTGAACTGGCGGCTCTTAATCTAGCTTTTTTACTTTCTTTTGGATTTGCAATTATATCGTTAAGAGAATAGATAATCGCCAAAATTGCTTCATCGCTAAGTCCTTGAATTTCGGTTCCAAATAATGCAATTAAGTTAGACTTTACTCTTGCATCTTTAAATTGTTTGAGAAGATTAATTATTTTCTGCCAAAACATACTTCTCTGGGACGGATCTAAGAACATCCAGGTTTGTCTTATTACTAAAGATACATCTCTAGCTACCTGTTTTAATTCTCCTTGAGAAAGTAGTTCAAACAATTTTTCAATGATTTCAAGTCTTAGTGACACGTCAACGTATTTTTGAATTTCTCCAAAAGCTAAAATGATAGCGTCTGTGATCTCCATATTTTTTTCTTGAGAAAGAAGCTCCAGTAATGTCTCAGCAATTTTTTCTCTTGTTGGTTTATTAACTAATGAAGAAAACTGACTAAGTCCTTTAATACTAGATATTCTTAGGCTGGCAGGATTATTGATAGATGAACAATTCTCCAAAAATAAATTAACTAAATCGTCAGCTTTTTCTCTATTAATCAAAGATTTGAATTTTCCAAAAGAATTAATTATTTCAATATAAACATCAGGGTTTTTCTCTTTGAAAATAAGCTCCTCTAATAATCTAACAATACTTACAATTTTTTCATCTTTCTTATCAACCTTAAATATTAAAGTAAAGTTTCTAATTGCAGATATTCTCACGGAAGGATCTGTGTTACTCTTAATAATATCGTAAAAAGTTTCTAAAATAAAATCCCTAATTTTAATCAATTCTTTCTCTTTAAAATTAACTAATAATTTTAATGCTTTACTTCGATATTCTGCTGGGACATTCTCATCTCGAGCTAACTCTAACATGAATGATGCAAGACCTTTCACACAATAAATTTACTCGCATTCCTTTTTAGGAGTTATCTAAAAATATATCCACATTATATTTTTAAGGCAATAGCTTCCCTTAAATTTTTGAGAATAAAACCATTGTCCCTTAAAATTCGAGAATTGTTGGAAAAATTATATCAAAAAAAATTAACGGCAATTTTAAAAAATGAGACTTAAACTTTTTTTTGTGAGCGATTTAGAAGTATTATTCGAAATAAAACCGCCATTATCAGAACGGATTACCCATGACATAAACATGGTTTTTCTAGAAGTACATGGTGTGAAAAATAGACGTACCCATGAGTTTCCAGAAGAATTATACAGACGAGCAATGGATTCATTATCTCAGACAACCATTGAAGAAATAAAAAACGAACCAATTATTAGAGCATACAGAGACTTTTATTGGAAAGTATGTAAAATAGATCCTACAAAAATTAGACCATCGGCAGAAGCACTAGCAAGAAGAGTACTGAGGAAAAAGCCTCTACCAAACATTAATTGTATAGTTAATTCATATAATATCGCTTCAATTATTTCAAGAATTTCAATTGGCGCTTATGATTATGATACTTTAAAATTGCCATTGGTTGTTAGGAATGCAGAAAACAAAGAAAAATTTTTGGGAATAGGAATGTCGAAGCCAGTAATTCTAAATGAAGAAATGTTAATTTTAGCTGATAAATATGGGCCCATTAATATATTGCCATATAGAGATGCAGATAGAACAAAAGTAAATCTAGAAACAAAAAATATCCTATTTGTCGGTACTGGTGTTCAAGGAATATCAACAAACGATGTTAAAAAAGGCATAATTCTTGCAGGAAAATTAGTAACTGAGTTTTGTGGAGGAGAAATAGGAAAAATTTACGAATATTGTTGGAAGTCAAAAAAATAAGACCTAAGAACTAATTTATTAAAAGACTCATATTATTTTAACTCTGTCGGCGGGAAGCTCCCTTCCGAAAGGGATTAAATGAAAGCCTATACACGCTTTCACTCCTTCATATTACCATAATAACACTACGATGCCTATACACTAAGAAAACATGATTACCCATGAAAACAACTATTAAACAAGGAAAAACAGAAGAAAACAAGAGAAGAGCAACATGACATGATGCTGAGTTACAAGTTCAGAATCTACCCCAACAAGTCCGTAGAAGAAAAACTGGAAGAAAGCTTGGAATATCCCCATAGGTATACAACAGGTTACTAAAAGAAATAAGCAAGGTGAAAAAAGAAGGAAGAAAAATAGCTCATTCGTCCAATAAAATCCACTTCAGACCATTCCTCACAAAAAATTGATTTTGGGGATAAGTCCTCTCTAAGAAGCATAAAGTCACTTGTAAAAAACAAGAGAGTAATTTACTAAAAAATAATAAATTGTTTGTTAACTTATTTATTTTATCTTGTATTAATTATTAAATAGAATGTCATTACCTCTAGAAATAACATCTAATACGATCATTGGAATTATCATTCTAATGCTTGCCATCTCTTTATTTATAATCTTCTCAATTATTGGGGAACATCATCAAGATGAACCCCCAATATTATTCCTAATGTCTCCCGCATTATTTGTAATGTCTATTTTTCTGTTTTGGGGCTACAATATTTTAATTGCTGGAATTGGGGGGGTTGTCTCATTATTATTAATTGTCTTCTCCTGGTGGACATTATTTACACCAGCAGTTGTTGTTTCCTCTAAAGATTATGTAGGATTGCCTGGTATTGCTTTAGAAGACCTTGATAGGCATATCCCTCGTGAAATTAAAGTATATCTTAGAAATGGAAATGAAGTAGTCCTTAATGCGATTATTGATCCTGAACAAACTAATAGAATAAAAATACCTGCAAGGAGCACAATATATATCTCCAGTTTTGATGGAGTAATCGCAAAAGTTGCTCCGAATATACCAGTAATTCTTAATTCTTCAAATAATAAAGGACTTCCAAATCCTTTTTCTAACTTGCAAAAAAGAATTAAAAATAAATTCATGAACGCTACAAAAATAGGAAATTGTGCAATATGTAAATTACCCATTACAAAATACCAAGATTACTTGAAGTTACCTTGTTGTAAGGCGCTAGCACATAAAGAACATATCTTAGAATGGTTGAAAATTAAAGGAACATGTCCACATTGTAAGACAAGAATCAAGTGGAACGGAAATAAATTACTATTAATAAATGAAGACGTTATTGTACCATTGTCTCCCGATAACATAAAAAAAGAAAAAAATAATTGAAAACTTTTTCTCATAATTTGTTGAAAAGTAGATTAAAATGGTTTTTTATGTAAAAAATTAAAAGTAATTCTAACCAAAAAGTCTTAAAGCACTTAATACAAGAGAAAAATGCTGTCCTTTATTACAGTTTGTAACGTTAAAGGATATCGGAATTTTGAACTTGGTGATGCGTTTGGCCGTCACGGAGATTAAGGACGCTAGAGCTAAATTAGCTGAATTACGGGAAAAACGGCGACATTTGATTAGTGAAGTCAGATCGTTAGAGGCAAGCTTGCAAAAGCTTAGGCAAGAACGAGACGAGAAGAATAAGCTCGTGAAAGAGCTCATGCGAAAAGCAAGAGAGCAAAGGGAAAAACGGGACCGGATCAATGAAGAAGTTGCATTCAACAAGCAAATGCGGGATATTTTGAAAAAACAAGCCAATGAAATTCTCGAGAAAATGCAGAAAATCGAGGAGGAAATGCAGAACGTTAAAGGCGGAAGGATACCCAAAAACATAACAAAGAAAATCAGACAACTAGAAAACCAAATAGAAACAACGCCAAATCTAACAAAGGAACGGGAAAAAGAACTCATCGAACAATTAGAAGAGCTCTATGACAAGCTTGAGAAATATCAGACGATTAAGGAAAAGCAACAAGAAATTAGACAATACAGAAACAAACTTCGAGACATAAGAATTGAAATTAAAGCCCATGATGCTGCTGTAAAGACCTTAGCACAACAATCACAAGAACATCATGAACAATTTATTAAAGCCACAGTCGAAGCTAAAAAATTAAGACAGGAAGCAGATCAGATCCACCAAAAAGTATTAGAGATTTCTAAGAAGATCAAAGAAATCAGACAAAAGATAGGAAAGATATCTAAAGACGCAGATGCGGTGAGTAAAAAACTGGGTGAAGAAACATTTGCAGAAAGAAAACGAAGAGAAGAAGAACTCAAGAAACGTAAGAAAATGGAAAAAGATGAACTCACCCAGAGATTATTGGCAAAATATAAAGCGGGAGAAAAATTATCTCTCGAAGAATTTAAGATATTATTTGATCGAGGTTTAATAAAAAGCTAAAAATCAGTTTAAACTGAAGAATAAGTCTTCTCGTCTCGTTCTTCCCCTCCATGGCCTCTACTGTCTGTCGAAGAACAGTAGACCATATAATCATTAATGAAAATATATATTGTTGATAAATTTAAAAATAAAAGAAAAATTCTATAATTCGAGATAATTTAAAAATATTCATGCAAGAAGAATTTGACAACTTTTTTCCTTTTATCGATGCTCATTTTCATGTAACTCCCAGAAAATATCTTCCACCAGGGTTAAATCTAAACATAGAAGAAGAGAAAAATTTTGTTCCGCTAACAGCATTTGAAGAACCAGAGTCTTTACTTGAATACATGGACAAGAACCATATCAAAAAGTTGTGGATAATTAATTACGTGTCAGATGTTCATAAGATATCTTTTGATATTAACGAATGGAGTACTGAGTACTGCTCATATGATAAGAAAAGATTAATTCCTTTTGGTTCTATAAATATAGCGAGCTCTAAAACACCATATAAAGACATGGAAAGGCTTAGAGACCTTGGAATAAGAGGAATTAAGATCCATGGGCCTCATATGTGGATAGATCCCGCAGCCCATTTGAACAATGGACCTGGAAAAGAACAGTTAGAAGCAACTTATTCTATGTCTGAGAAGTGGGGATGGCCAGTAATGTTTCATACTGGTACAAGTATAGTTCCTTTGGCCAGAAGCAGGTTTGGAAATCCATTATCTATCGAAGATGTGGCAGTATCTTATCCAAATCTAAAAATAATTCTTTCTCATGCTGGCAGGCCATTGTGGGGTAAAGAAGCAGCATTTGTTCTTAGAAGATTTGAAAATGTGTATTTAGACGTAAGTAGTATTCCACCTAAATTATTTGAAAAATATGTTATTGATTATAAAAAATACTGGGATAAAATGATATTTGGTAGTGATTTTCCTGGTTTTGGTGCTAAACCACCACTTGAAAACGCTATTTGGTATGCAAAAACTCCTATTCTCCCACCAGAAATCAAACTCAAACTTTTACGTGAAAACGCTGAAAAACTAATATTTTAATAAAAATCAGTTAAAACGGCCGTTAACTAACATTTTCTATTTTTAACAAAAAGTGTTAATATTTTGTTATATGAATATTTGGAGATGGAAAAGTTAGGATTAGTATTAATTACTGGGGCATCAAAAGGTATTGGAAAAGCAATTGCAGAATATTTAATTTCTAAAAATAATTATTTTGTCATAGATACCTCTAGAAATCTTGATAAATATGATAAAAATAATAATGATAACACAAAAATGGACTCAAAGAGATTTGAATTAATACAATTAGACGTTACAAACGATGAAAGTATTGAAAATGCTATAAACAATATTTTAATTCTGTCGGCTTTCATTTAATACCCTCCCTTTCGGAAGGGGACTTCCCGCCAATAGAATTAAAAATATTTTCCTATTAAATATTATTACATGATTCCCTGAGATGGCCGAGTATAAGGTTTATCACTGATTATTACCTTTTCAAATCCTAACTCTTTTAGGTTTTTTAAAATTATTTTTTTATTAGATGGATCAGTAATTACTGGCAAGTCTTTTCTAAGAGCTTGAATTATTGCCTTTTTCCCATCGTACCTTACTCTTATTATTTCAAAACCAAATCTTCTTTTTAAGAACTTTTCAGCTTCTTGAATTCGTTTTATGCTTTGTCTTGTTATTGGCGTACCTGTTAGAAATCTTGAAGCTGTACAAGGCGTTGGTACTTTATTCCAAGTTGGAAGTCCTATTACTTTTGAGATCTCTCTTATTTCAGCTTTAGTTAAATGGCTTTCTACAAACGGGGAAATAGCATTTTTTTCTTTTACAGCATTATAACCGGGTCTTGGTTCAGTAAGATCTGAATAATTAGTTCCTTCAAGTATTATATCATAACCTTCTTTTACCTTTATTTCTTCTAAATAGGAAAGAATCGTTTTTTTACAATAATAGCAACGATTAGAATCATTTTTTATAAAGTTGCTATCTTTTAACTGATTTATATGAATTATTCGTAAGGGCAGACCAAGTATTTCTTTTATTTTTTTTAGTTCTTCTAATTCTTCCTCCGTTATTAATTCATTTTCAACAGTGACTAATAACGTTTCTTTTGCAAATTTACTAGATAAAAACGCAAGTAAAGTAGAGTCCACCCCCCCTGAAAAACCAATTATTACTTTTTTATTACTAAGTAATTCTTGAATTATTTCTAGTTTTTGATTTATTTCTTTAGAAAAATTGTAATTAATACGCAAATTTTTGTTTTGGAGAGAAAAATTATTTTGGCGCATTATGTTTCCTTATTTTTTTATTAGCTTATGTGTGTTTCCTTTTCTGAAGTATTTACTTGTATTATGCTACGTTTTTGTAATTATACCTCATCTAACTCTTTGAAAATATCTTCTTCTGTTTCGTCTGCGTTATCTGATGGGCTAGATTGTGGTATTGTCACATCTTTTTGTATTGACACATCTAACCATTCTCTTGAAGAACTCCAATTAAACGCAGAAACATATTCTCTCTCGGCACCTAAATTAGTAGAGATAATAACTACTTCTTGTTCTGTTTGAGCCGCTTGTTTTTCGATTTTAGGTGGTCCGGGAGGATGAGGTGTTGGTAAGCCTTTTTCCGTTAGATCTTTACCGCGTTTTTGTTTTTTATCTTCTTTTATTTTGTTTCCTGTTGGAGGTACTGGTATTTCATCACTGATAATTCCTGATTTAGGTGAAATCGGTATCTGTTGTTTTGAAGAAATTATCTCTTCTTTTTGTTTACTTTTTACTTTATCTATACTAGGTTTGGGTGGTTCACTTACAGTGGTTTCAGTAGCATGCATTGGTTTTGGAATATTTGATATGTCTGCAGGGGATTTTTTAGCTTTTGTTTTTATTTCTGGTACTGGTATTTCTTCTGGTGTTAGCTTTTTAGTAATAATTTTTTGAGCTTTTGAAGTGATTACCTCTTTTGTTTTAGATTTCTTTATTTTTTTCTCGTCTGATTTTTGTTTTTCTTCTTTGGGTATCCATGATAAATGTAAACTAAAATTGACTTCTGATTTTTCACTGTCTTGATTAAAAGTTGTCTCTAAAATAAATATGTCTCCTACGTCCACATTTATTTTAGTATTTCCGATCCATGCTTCTAAAAAACCTTTTTTTTCTAATGAATCTGCCATTCCTCTTAGAATCTGTATTAAATCTTTTCTTGAAAGGGTTTCAGTGTATTCCCACTGCATATTGTTGCCCTCATTCGCTTTTAGTTAAACCTTTTTTATTTGATTTAACTTCTATGTAGAGTTGTTGTTTTTTACTAATTTAACTATTTCCTAGGTCTGGTCTGTTTATTGATTTTTTATTCATGTACTGGTGTTTTTGTTCATTATTACATATTTTTCTGGAAATTATTACTTATTTATTAATGGTTTAATTGAAAATGTTAAGTTTTTTAATTTAATAGGGAATATTGTTTGACGGGGAAAGAGATTAAACTAACTGTTCATTAATTGGAAGTGGTAGGTATGACGCGTTTAATTAAAAACATGGTCTCCGATGTTGGACGGCTTACTAGGTTTTCAGAGCCTGTGGCCCATCGTATTTGTTTTCTGAGGGGAGCGAGAGAAGGTATTTTAGATATTCTTTCTTTGAGAACTGCACCATCTAGACAATTTTTGTGGGTTTATACTAATATTATGTCCACTAAAGATTTAGTAAAAGAATTAAAGAGTAAGGAGATTCCCGCAGAGCAAAGCCAATTATTTAAGAATATTGTAGAAGTAAAGATCATTCCAAGATTAATTCCTACAGATAAAGGGTTAATTGTTAATGAAGAAGTAGAAGGTGCAGAAAAACTTTCGGAAGAATATATACAAAAAAATAACCTTAAAATGGTCACAGTACGTCGTGATGCCGCAATTGCTACTGCCATGGGCAAAGACGTCGTTTCTACTGATATTGTGGAAGGTTCGGGAATTAATCCCGGAGATGAAGTAGTTGTAATTGATAAATATAAAACAGTAGTTGGCGTTGGCATTGCACAAATGTCTGAAGAAGAAGCAAAACGTTCTCCTGGAAGAATTGCAATTAAAATTAGGTATTCACTATATGATGTTCCAGATTACACTGGACTTAAAGCATATCGTAGAGGGGCATTTTCAGTAATGTCTTTACCTAGAATACTAGCAATACAAGCATTACTTGCACATCAGCATAAAGAAACGCCTAACGTGTTGATTGAAGCACAGGATACGGGTGATGTTGCTGCAGCAATTTATCATTCACTTAAAGGGGAAGGAGAATATCTAATTCTAGCAAGAAACGATGGTCATGCTTCTTTAATAAGGGACTCTATGAAAAGATTAAACCTAGGAGAAAATGTAAAAGTAATTAAAGATGAAATCGAAAAGCTTGCTAAAAGAAGAAGAAGACAGGCTGAAAAATTTAACTATGTATTTTTTGAACCTGTAAACTCAAGAACTGGTGAGAGACCTAGCTTCTTCAGTGAAATTGAAGAAAAAACGATAATTTCTTATCACCGCTCGCAGTTCCAGTCTCTGAGAAGTCTAAATGTATTAACAAAAGTAGATACTCCAATTGTTTATATGACGCATTCATTAGATCCTACTGAGAATCAAGAAGTAATCTCTTTAGGACTAAAACAGGGTTCTTTTGAGCTTTCAAATGATAGAAAATATCTGAAAATGACAAATGACTTTCCTTCAGACATAGACATTATGCCAGATATTCCAACTTCAACTCAAGCAGACAGTGCCAAAATAACAGAAATTCTACAAACACCAAGTTATAAAGACAGATGGATTGAGGTTCGTTCTTTGAGAGACGATGCTGACGCTGGTTTTATTTGTGTGTTAATTAATAAACTAAAAAGAAGAGAAAGTACTTCTCTAAGACGAAGGTAAAATTTTATTGCTATTCCTTAGCCAAAAGCTTTGTTTCCCTCAATAATTTATTTTTATATTAAATAAAGAATGTTTTCTGAATTCTTAAAAAATGTGAATAGTTGAACGTTTAATAAGGAGTACAACCTCTTTTCATATGTGAAACTCCTCGCTGCTACTGTGCAAGCCCATCTAGCGAATTATACAACGGGTAATTTTCAAGTGTATAGCGAGGATAAGGAAATCACGATTTTTGCAGAATTAAATCCGAATATTTTCAAGCCAGGCCGAATAGGGATACAGATCGTAGATCTGCCAAACCCTTTTTTTCGTGTCCAAATAGATATAATCAGTTATCAAGACATTAGCGATGAGTTCGCATATGCTTATGATATTAAAAAAAGAAAATTGTTAGCTAATAAAACTATTTTAAAAGAAATGGTTAAGCATGCAATTTTCGTAGAACGAATAAATGATATTGTAAATCTTAGTGACGTTATTGGTGAAATAAAATTTTATACTCCTCCTGAGAGTACTGAGCCTTTTACTCGAGTTGTGGTTCTTATAAAAGATGATCGTATTTTTAAAGAAACAGAGGTAATAATAGATCTTAT
>JAMOVR010000063.1 GCA_027061945.1 Candidatus Heimdallarchaeota archaeon | reverse complement strand
GATCCAGTATTGCTACTTTTTGGCCCCAACCTTTGTCTGATTCTGAATATGCTTCGGCTATTAATGCTTGTGATATAATTTTATTACCTTATCGGAAGATTACGACTAGTGGGGCATTGTTGGCAAGTTGGAGTTTGGGTAGAAGTGTAATAGCGCCTAAGCATCCCTACTTTCTCGAATTAATTTCTCAAAATTCAGCAGCTGGTTATCTGTTCAAAGATTATCATGAGATACCTTCTTTGCTGGAAGATCTTGTTTCGATTCCTTTTAAAGAGCGCTACAGCTCTTCTTTAGAGAAAGCTAAAATGTACGATTGGGATAAAGTAGTACTTGATTTAGTTAACCTTTTGAAGGCCAAGCTTTGAAAATGGAGAATGCTAAAATATGTTTATCCTTTTTGTTTTCGATGTCTTAAATTGTTTGTTTTGTGCTGATTATTTAAGGTGTAGGTGGTAATGTTGGTTGTTCCTGTTGTGAGCACCTTTTTTGTTTTAAGGTATTCAGAATGATTGGTGTGTTATAAATGGGTCATCTTTTTTGGCTTACTTTCTTTTTTCTTGCTGGAATAATTTCTCTCTTTTATCCCTGGATAGGTGTAGTAATCTCTTATTTTATAACTCTGTTGAGACCTTATAAGATATGGTGGTGGCACTTTCAGGGGATTAGGCCATTTTTTACTTTAGCAGTTCCTACTTTGATTGGGTTTGTTTTTTATCTTTTTAGGGGAAAGGTTAGTTTTCTTCCTTTAAAAAATCGCTTTGTTGGCGCTTTTTTTATTTGGTTCTTTTTTGTGACTTTGTCTTATCTTTTTGGTCCTTATGTAAATATTGATAGTGAATATCGTTTTTGGGATCCTGCCCAAATTTTTGATATAGAGTGGAAAATATTTTTTTATTTTTTCTTGGCTTGTCTTTTGATTGATTCTCGCGAGAAATTGAAATATTTTACTCTTCCAATAATTTTGTCGTCAGTTTATCTTATTTATTGGGCTAATTCTCAGTATTTGTGGGGGCATTATTATGGTCGCTTAAGAGGGCCTATGGGAACTGATGAAAACTTTTTTGCTATGATGTTTGTTATAGGTTTGCCCTTTTTTTATTATCTTGGCTGGTATATTCACAATAAGTTTTTTAGATATCTTTTGTGGATACTAATTCCTTTTGGTTGGCA
Source organism: Candidatus Heimdallarchaeota archaeon (assembly GCA_027061945.1). Lineage (GTDB taxonomy): Archaea > Asgardarchaeota > Heimdallarchaeia > Heimdallarchaeales > JAJRWK01 > JAJRWK01. The sequence continues at coordinate 2,359 of JAMOVR010000063.1, read as the reverse complement.
TGCAGTTTTTTTGACTGGTTCGAGAGGCGGATTATTGGGTTTAGTGGTTACCATTTTATTTGTTGCTTTTAGATCTCCTAAAAAGATTTTTGGCTTTTTGTTGATTCCAATTTTTATCTTGGCTTATCAATGGCAGGCAGGTTCAGTTATGAAAGAGAGGGCTCATACGATATCTGAATATGAGCAAGAAAGTTCTGCACAGACTAGACTTGAGGCGTGGCAGGCAGCCATTAAGATGATTAAAAAACACCCTTTCTTAGGTGTTGGTTTGGCTTCATTTGGCCCAGCTTTTCCAGATTTTTCAGATAAGAAGCCAAGAGCAGCTCATAATACTTTCTTTCAGATTGCCGCAGAGAGTGGAATAGTGGCTGGCATTTCTTACCTATTTATTATCTTGTCCGCTTTTTTATTGTTGTTTCGTGCTAGTAAATTTTATAAGGATAAAGATCCTTTGTTGTATTTTGTGAGTGAGGCAACGTTGACTTCCTTGCTCGGCTTTTTTGTGTGTTCGATGTTTTTGTCGTTGCATTTGTTTGAGGGCTTTTTTTATTTGTGTGTGATTGTCAATTTTTTTGCTTATTATAATAAGATAGCACAGGTTCATAGCTGAAGAGTTAATGGATATTGCCTTTTCCCTGGATTTCTTTCCTCAGCTTGGTGGGGCTCATGTTTGGCTTTATGAAGTTTTTAAGCGCTGGCCTCAGGATATTTTGTTCCTTACCTCTTTTTATGAGGATAAAAGTGAGTTTTCCGGCTTGGTTCACTTAGATAAGTCTTTAAACATTTCTAGAATATTTTGCCGCTCTTATCGTGATAAGTTCGGTCAATCTTTTTTTCGAGACTTATTTTTTGCAATCTCTGTTTCGCTGAAAGTTTCTAAATATTTGCGGAATTCTCCATCTTTGTTGTTTTCGGCGCGAATAATTCCTGAATCTTTTTACTTGTTCTTTCTTCCTTTTTTGAGGAAAGCTAAAATAGTTACTTTTGCTCATGGTGAAGAGTTTACAGCCACTCAAACTAGTAGGTTGCTGGATTTGTATGCAAAATTGGCTTTCAAGAGAACTTCTCTTATTATAGCCAACAGTTTTTTTACTAAGAATCTTGTTTCAAATTGTTTAGGGAGTTCTGTGCCTGTTGAAGTTATTCATTTGGGGGTAGATTATAAAAAATACCAGGTTTCTCAAGAAGAAGTGGAGAGATTTGTTCGCTCAAAAGGTTTAAATAGGGATTCTATCATACTTTATACTGTTTCTCGTTTAGAGCCAAGAAAAAATCATGCGAATGTTCTTTACGCTTTAAAAAAGCTGATTTCTAAAGGATATTCAATAAAATACATAATAGCCGGCGATGGTTCCTACAAAGAGCGTCTCATATCCCTTGTTGAGGCTTTGAGTTTAAATTGGAATGTCTCTTTTTGGGGTCCTGTTGATGAATATGAAAAAGTTTTAGCTTTTAACGCGGCAGATATTTTTATAATGCCTTCCATTCAAATCGGGGCAGATTTGGAAGGATTTGGGATAGTGTTCATGGAAGCAGCTGCGGCGGGTGTTCCTTCTATCGCCGGTAATGTTGGTGGCCAACCTGAAGCCGTAATTCACGGGAAAACGGGTCTTGTAGTTGATGGTAAAAATGTAGATGAAATTGCTGAAGCTATACGGTTTTTAGTTGAAAACCCTGAAGTTAGGAGACGTATGGGAGAAGAGGCCAGAAAATGGGCTAAAGAGCATGATTGGAGTCAAATTTCTAAGATCACTTATGAAAAAGTAAAATCTTATTTAGGATAATGGGTTTATTGTCTTTCCATTAATCAGGCTCCTATAAGCGTTCATTTTTTAAAATAAACTTGAGAATCAGGTTCCTGTGGTAAGTTGGAATCGAGGTTTTGAACTAAATTTGATGGAGTACGTATAGAATGAAAAAATATATTTCAATTCTTTTAATAACACTTGTCGTTTTCGCCTGTGGTTCGAGTGCTTCTAATAAACCTGAAAAGAAAGATGGAATATTGTCTTATTTTAGAACTGACTTTGATCAGGGTAAAAGCGGTTTTTATCCTTCGAAACGTGTCAAGTTATCCCTGGTAGACGATGCTATTTCAGGTAAGGCGTTACAAGCTATATGTAAAGAAAAATGGGCTGGGCCTGCCCTAAAGTTAGATATTTCTGGTTCTAAAGGCCTTAAAATCGCTTTTATGGCTAAAGGCTTAAACTTTAAAAGGGCAACCCTTAACTTGTTCGATAAAAAAGCTAATGATAATACTACTCCTTATGGTTATCGATTCTTACCGGATAATGAGTGGACACCTGTACTCTACTTTGTTGACCGCTTTCGCTACAATTCAAAACGTCGAGGGTTTATC
>JAMOVR010000062.1 GCA_027061945.1 Candidatus Heimdallarchaeota archaeon | reverse complement strand
AATCCTTTCGGCAAAGACCTCTGCTCCTCCACCGGGTAAACAGGAAAGGCCGGCTTCTTTTAGGTCAAGGAGGACTTCACGCACAGACTTACCGGAAATCTTGGCCAAGTGGTCGATCTCCACACAGGTAAAGGCCTTGATTTGGGCCTGAGGAAGGGCCTGTTTTACCGCTCGAACAAGGTCCAAATAGTATTCATAGGGAAGATCCGGATGGAGACCTCCAACGATATGGACCTCGCGAACCGGATTTTTATCGGCCTTAAGTTTGCGGACAGCCTCTTCGATATCCATTTCATAGGCCTTAGGATGACCCTTGGGTTTCCCAAAGGCACAGAAACGACACAAGTTAATGCATACATTGGAATAATTTAGATGACGGTTGAAGACATAAAAGACCTTTTTGCCATGCAACCGTTCTTTGACCATGGAGGCCAGATAACCCAGGGCCAAAAGGTCCTGACAATGAAAGAGCTTCAGGCCATCTTCAAAGGAAAGGCGCTCTTTGGTCTTGACCTTTTCCCAAATATCTTTCAGATCTGTTTGGTGAATAAAATTCTCCAAAATCATTGTCATAAGGGCTAGCAGATAGTTTAATAAGTGGCAAGGTGTCGAGGGAATTTCAATGCCTTTCCCCCTGGTAGAAGAAGATTTTATAAAAGTTGAGAAAGAAAAGGCGCGGCGTCTTAAGAAAACGCGGTGGTGGCGACGCAAGTGCGCCCAGGGGCGGTGTTATTACTGTGGTCGAAAGGTAAATCCTTCGGAATTGACCATGGATCATCTCGTTCCGCTCTCCCGTGGGGGGCGAAGTGTCCGTGAAAACCTTGTCCCGGCCTGTAAGGAGTGTAATGCCAAGAAAAAGTATCTGTTACCCTGGGAATGGGAAGAATATTTGGCTAAATTAAAAAACAGTCGTTTGGAGGGATAAGATGCGCCGATTCGCTCTTTGTTTTTTGATCTTTTGGTCCCTAACGGTTGGCGGTGTTATTGCTGGCCAAGGTGCTCCCCAGGCAAAAATCTCGGTTCATAAAGTCAACTCCAAAAAAGAAACCGTTGCCCGCGAAAAAGGGATCAATCTTTCCAAGGAATATTTAATCGGGCCAAGTGATGTCTTGGAGATTATCGTCTGGAAAGAGCCGGATCTCTCGCGCGAAGTCACGGTGCGTCCAGACGGTCGGATCACTTTACCCTTAATAGACGATGTCATGGCGGCTGGGCTGACTCCGATGGCCCTTAAAAAGGAACTTGAAAAACGTTTTGCCGAATATATTGACACTCCAGAGGTGACCGTTATTGTCAAAAGCTTAGCGAGCAAGCGCTATTATCTCATCGGCGAGATTGCCAGGCCAGGAGAGTATCTCCTGACCAAACCAACCACCGTCCTTCAGGCTCTGGCCATAGGTGGTGGTTTTTCGGAGTGGGCCAAGAAGGATAAGGTCATGGTTATTCGTTTTGAAAACGGCTCACGTAAAATTTTACATTTTAATTATGAGGCTGCGGCAAAGGGTAAGGAAATTAATGACTTTTTTCTAAAGGCTGACGATATAATTTTGGTGCCATGATGAAAAGAATAATCCTTTCTACAGTGTTGGTGTGGGGGCTATTGGTTTCTTGGGCTTTGGCAGAAAAACAGGAATATAGTTTAGATCTTTCCGCTTCAACGGAATATACTGACAATCTTTATTTAACACAAACTGAAACCGTTGAAGACTGGATGAGTCTTTTTACTGCCGATTTTTCAGCTACTCATAGCGCCAGATTACATTCTATAATTTTTAATTATGAGTTTACTCGAGCCCAATATTGGCGTTTCCCAGAAAATAATACTAATCGACACAGTTTGTCCTTGAATTATAACCAAAATTTATCTCAACGTCTTGCTCTAGGGTTAGGCATATCTTATTACAAAAGTGAAGAACCAATAGAAAGAAATCCCGAAATTTTTCGAGAAAGAATTGGTCAACGTGAACAATATTATCGTATAAATATTTTCCATAATATATCTTATAATTTTGCCCCTGGTTCAGTCTTAGAATTAGGTGCCAATATTAATTACTTACAAAATGAATCTCCTGAAACGGAAGACTCTCGAATTTATAGTGAATTTATAAAAATAACCAAAGATTTTACCTCTTTTTTTGTTTCTATGGGTTTTAGAGGTTCACAGCGTGAATTTGAAACATCGCCTCAGGTTAACACATGGGGTTATGATTTAAGTGCGGGTTACCATATAGCTCATAATAAAGATTTGTCTCTCACTTATACAGCAGAAAGGACACAGGATTACGGTCCAGGTGTTAACGATTACTGGGTATATAATATACAAACAACTTATACCTATCGACCAAGTCCTGATCAAACTTATTATTGTTCTGTTGGTTATTACAAAAGAGTTTCTGATGACTCTAGTGGTGACGATAATGGTTTAACTTATAGTTTAGGTTATGCCAAAAAATTTCGCAGAACAACTTTTACTCTCGATGGAAGTGGAGGGTATCGTTATGAATATGGAGAAGCAGAAAATCCTGGTTTTACAAAATATTATTTAATCAGTGCCTCTATATCTCACCAGTTTACCAAAACCTTATCAGGTTCTTTGCAGGGAATGTATAGAAATGAAAATTTCAAGAATGAAAATCGAGAAGAAGACACATATAGCTTTTCTCTTTCTCTTCAAAAACAATTGTTAAAGAAACTTTTTCTTTCCGCCGATTACTCCTACAGAAAAAGAGATTCTTCAGGAACGAATACGGGAAATATTCTTGACGAATCTTATGAGGAAAACGTTGTTCACGTTACATTGACCTATCAATTTTGGCGAGGCCGATCTTTATGGTAAGTGAGCCCAAACAACAACAGATCGATGTCTATCAGATTTTGGCCTTTTTGTGGCGTCGTAAATGGCTAATCATTTTTTTATTTATTCCTATTTTTGCCTTGGCTGAAGTCTATATCCTCCGGGCACCGCGAATCTACCGAGCCGAAATAACTCTTTCTATCGTCCCCCAGCGAGTCCCAGCTTCCTATGTTAAATCGACAGTTTCAGAGGATTTAGAGGCCTTAATCCATGCCATTTGGCAGGAAATCACTAGCCGTCGCAATTTGGAAGTATTAATCAAGGAATATAATCTTTATCCCAATCTAGTTGACAAGTTGCCTATGGAATCTGTCGTCGAACGCATGCGACGGGCTATTAAGGTTTCCCGCCCCCGTGGAGGTCGCAGAAATGTTTTTGTTATCAGCTTTGAATATACCGATCCTCAATTGACGGCCAAAGTGGTTAATCGTATCGCCAATATATTTATTGAAGAAAATTTAAAATTAAGAGAAGAACAAGCCAAAACTATTACGGCCTTCTTAGATGAAGAATTACGAAAAATAGAAAACGAGTTAAGAGAGAGAGAACGTCGTATTCAAGAATTTAAAGTTAAATATATGGATGAGTTGCCAGAACAAAAAGAATCCATTATCTCGACTCTTGATCGTCTTCAAAAAGAAAGTGAAGCTTTACAAATGCGCAAACAGATGCTTGAAGATAGAAGGC
>JAMOVR010000061.1 GCA_027061945.1 Candidatus Heimdallarchaeota archaeon | reverse complement strand
CTTTAATTATTGGGATCACTAAATCATATTTATAACTACCAGGATACTGAGCATATTTTAGTAAAGAATCTAAAAAAATAAACTCATTAAAATTAATTGATAAATGCTTTAGATAAGAAGAAATTCTAGAAATCTCTTTTTCAAATGAACCTGAATAATACGATTCTACTAGTTTAGAACCAATATCAACTAATAATTCTTCATCCATATTCATTATTAAGATTATACTTAATTCTGAAAAAAGTTTGTGATAATTTAAAATAATAAATATATTAACTATGATTTTCACTGTAAAAAATAATAAAAATAACAAAAATAACAGTGTAAACAAAAATAACAAAAATAACAAAAATACTTGCATGAGTTGTTAATACGTGATTTATTAAAGTGGTGTTTCTGAGGAATAGAGTCCACCATAATTATGAAATCATGATTTCACCCCCCATAATTTCTTCTGAAATTAATTATTAAGCAATAACGAAGGGAAATTTTATACGAAAAAACGCAAAGACATATTTCGAGTGCATCGATTGGAGTTAAAAACATATTATTTTCAAGAGAAAAAAGGTATAGGCTTGTTAATTTAATAGAATTGACAGAAATCTTCCTTTCTATTGTTGGGGATGAGAAAAAAAACAAAAAAGATTTTTCACCTCCATATTTTAGGCGTTTTTAGGGATATTTATATGAATACTGTGTTATAATGCGGAAGGCGCTAGTAAGAGAATAGTAAAAGTTTCTTCCTTTAACACAAACAAGTAAGAGATGTCCCAGATGTGTTGGTAGTGCAAAAATAAGATTGAGCAACAGGTATTCAATTGTCTTAATATTTGACTGTGAAGCAGATAAATACCAATATTACTAACGTTAGTAAAAGTGGATATAAAATTGGTCTTGCTCATGGTCATTTACTTTCATTAGAAAAATATTGTAAAAATGAATTTAAATGCCCTTATACTTGGTTATTTCCATCCAAGTTTATTAATTTGATAACATTGGTGCAAAATGGCATATTAAGGGTTGGCTAAATGGTGAGATTAAAATTGAAAATTCTTTCTTAAAAGTGATTATTATGGCTACTGAAACCTTCTCTTAATTCTATGATTTTATAAAATTCCTTTAAACCGAAGTGTTGACACGTTAAATGAAATTATGTAAATGTTGGTAAAAAACATTATTCTCTTGAAAGTTTCTAAGTAATGACGTTAGATCTTATTAAACTAGAGAAAATTAGGGACTTAATTATCAGATAAATAATGTAGTAAACGACTGCTTACTTTCACTATTGCCTATCTGAAGAAAATTTCCCGCGATTAAGTTAAAAAAAAAGGTGGGGATAGAGGGGATGAGAGGTCAAATTTTATGTTTTTTTACTTAAGACTACTGTTGTCTGGAAGACTTGTATATTATTTGATTGATTTATTGTCACTGATTCTGGTGTCATTGTTATGATTAAACCATCTTTTGGTACGAAGTAACTAGAATAGATCTCGAGATCAGAGGAATACACCCTGAAACTGGTTCCGTTCCCAACACTATAGAATATGGCCCATCCTGTTGAATTTGTGTAAGCATATCCAGAATACCAAGTTCTTCCTTGTCCGTATAAATATACTATCGAATTAGTTATTGGGTCGCCTTGTGAGTTTACTAATTTAACGTAGACATGTCCTCCTCCAATGTTGATACTTGTATATACTGGTGTTCCATCTGTTGGTGTTGTAAATGCCGTGAAATTATAGTAATCAAAGCCATAGTTATATACTTTCACGTAGTAAGTAGTGTTTTCAACACCCCATAATACTCCGATTCCTGAGTTATTTGTTCTACCATAAGAATCGTATGTTCCATTTTGCATTAAGTATACGTAATTATTGACTACGGGATGGTTAGCTCCATCGGTTACATTGACATATATCTTTGTTGGTTGAATAATAATTGTTCCTTGTGTCCCAGTGTTATTAAAGAACCTAGAGCTTACTGCGGTATATGCAGCATTTGGTTCTGGGTACATATATGTCCTTGCTTTATAAATCACGTTTAATGAAGCTGTAATTGTGACATAGCCTCCACCATTTGTAGTTCCACCGTATACCCAATATCCATCTAGCGTAATTAAGTAGACATATCGCCCGCTTTGCGGATTTCCGTTTGCGTCAAGAACTCTAATAGTTACATCTTGTGGAATAGAAGTAACATTTACAATTAGTCCTTCAGATGCATTGAAATAATTGCTTTTTACGTAATATCCGTTCATATATGCTCTAACATAATACGTTCCGTTTAGTACTCCGAAGAATGTTGCTATTCCTGAATTGTTTGTTCTTGCCCATCCTGCATATCTATTTGTTTCAGTATACAAATATGTATAAGTATTTGATACTGGTTGTCCGTCCCTTGTTACATTGACATATATCTTCATACCCGTAATAACTACAGTTACTTGTTTACCTTCTGTAGCATTAAATGGTTCTGATTCTATTCTTCTCCCAAAGTAATTACCAAGAACTACCTGGTATTCGCTTCCATTGACGGCATAGAACGTTATCCATCCTGTGCTATTAGAATAGCCATAGGAAACATATGTACCATTACTGGTATATAGATACATGTAGTAGCTGTATCCTAAAATCTCATTTAATGTAATACCATTTTCGTCTTGGGCTCGAGCATAGATCTTTACTACATTAAAGTACAAGTCTATAACTTGTCCATCAGATGTTACGTTAAATGGATTACTTATTGCATATCTTGTTCCTAACCCATATACTCTTACTTCATATTCTCCGCCAATAGCTAATGATATTGTGCTGTATCCTGTAGCGTTCGTTGCAGACCCCCGTGTAATGTAGACGTTTGTATTTGCTAAATATACGTAGAAGTATCTGCCAGCTATTGGTGTTCCATCGTTTGCCATTAAATGTACGTATACTGTATTGGGCCTTATTATGTAGACCGCTCCATCTGTAACGTCGTTTATGAATTCTGTAATATACGTAGAGTAATATGTTCTTGCTAAGTAATCTGCGCCTTGGTATCCTGTGAAATCTGCGTATCCTTGGCCATTAGTGTAATCATATTGGTAATATGTAGCATATCCATAGTATTTGTCCTTTAGTAGAAGGTATACATATCTGTTTGCTATTGGGTTATCATTTTCATCTAATACTCTTACTCTGAAACTGACGGGAACAAATCCCGTGAATATCTCTTGGTGTCCTGCTGTTGCAGTAAATACTGTGCTATTTGCTTCTAGTGTTCCGTGTGTTACTACTACGAAGTACTGCCTTCCTGGTACCCCATATAGTACTCCCCATCCTGAGCTATTCACACCTGATGAATAACTTACCCACCAATCCGTTTCATTATCGAATAGATATGCTCTAAATCCAGTGGCTACTTCACCCGTATTTGTTTCTACTCTATAGTAAATTGGTACTCCACCAACTATGAAGTCCACGATTTTCCCACTTTGTGTTAAGTTAAATGGTGATGACGTGTAATACGAGTAGTAACCGTTGGAATAATACCATGTTCTAAAGACATAGGTGTCATTTGGATTAAACGCATACGTATCAATGTAGAACGTTGCTACTCCCGTATCGTTTGTATATGCGTATGCAACATATCTGCCTGTTTTCTGGTTTACCATGTATACCCATTGATTTGAAAGAGGCGCAAATGAATAAGTACCATCTCCGTTATCCACTACTTTTGAAACATTTGCATATATTGTTGTCCCTGGTAAAGTAATATTATAAATCATTGTGTGGTTGAAGTTTATTCTTATTTTATAGCTAGTGTACCATGAGATATAATATGTTAGACTATAATTATCTGGTTTAAGCCCATATAGTATTCCAATACCTGTTGCATTTGTCCTTCCATATCCAACATATCTTCCATTAGAATCATAGGCATAGAAATACATGTTTGCTACTGGATCTCCTCCTAAGTCTGTAGCATTTATATAAAGACTATTTCCTGGAATTATGATTTCATAAACATTTCCTGGGACTGTTAAGTATATTTCTGAAATGAAGTCTATAGAGTATATACTAACTCTGAATTTTTGAGTTAATACCCCTCCAAATTGAACATATCCTGTTTCATTTGTATATCTTGAGCCTAAATACGTTTGATAAGTTGTCGTCGTTCCTTGTATCCCATATATTGCGACCCATGTGTTTTTGAGAGGTGTGCCCAGTTTATCTATAATATGTAGTGTTATTGGTCCAACATCGACGTTGATAGTAATATTTTTGGGGGCGGTTATTTCATAGGTGGTTGTTTTAACTGAAGCACCTAAGTAAAGTGCTCTAAACTTATATGATCCCGAGTTAAGGAAAAGCAATGCTTCTCCATTTGGATCTGTAAATACTGGTGTCCATGGAACGATGGATTCTACTGTTGTTGTTCCAATTTGTATTAGCTTTATTGCATATATAGGAACGTTTGCTATTGGTGTTCCGTCCACTGTAAACTTGATTCTTACTTCATGTATTATTGATGAGAATCTAGCGTTCACAATGGTGTCTGCTTGAGGAGCTTCAATATTTGCAGGATGTACGAAATATCCTGTTTCAACAGAAATATCCCCTAAAGACACTTTTACGGTGTAATTACCAGGGAATAATTTGAAAAATGCGGTTCCTACCTCTGAAGCTTGTTTTGCTGCTACTTGAAACCCATATTGGTCTATTATTTTAATATTCGCTCCTGGGACAGGGTATTCCTCTTGCGTTTGTTTTAGTTGAGGATCTATTAGTGCTTGGGCTAATTCATATTCCCCGCTTTGAAGTAATTCTTCTACTTCTTTTAATAATAATGTTGAAACAGGGGAAGTCACACTAACTCTGACACTACCTCCTGCCAATATTTCCGTTAAGGTAAAATGAAATTGTATTTCTCCCAATCCAATAATAGTGACTTTTAAGTCGTAAGTACCTGGAGTTACTTGTTGTGAGCTTATTTGAGTTGCTACAACTAGATACCCTATTTCTTCTGGTTCTATTTTTGTATCTGTTCCATTAAACACGTTCCAAGCAGTAAAAGTAGTTGTTGTATTACTAATAGTGACTTGAGCTCCTTCTAAGGTAAATGATGCCGTTGTAAGTCCTTTATTTTTTAGAGTTAAATATATAGCATCTCCTCTGCTATCATTACTAAAGTCATAGCTTGAAACGCCTACTATTTCAAGATTTGCTGTTTCTTGTGTGGGTATTGCATTTTTATATTGATTATAAACTATAAAACCCACAGTAACTAATGCGACACTTATCGTAAGCAGTAATATTGTAGCAATTACGGGGCTGACTCCTTTTTTCTTTCTATTGCCATTTTTCATATTCATTTATTCATCCCCTCTTTTTTAACAAGTAAACAACTGTTGTCCCCCCAGCTGCGATTACAACAATAGTAACTATGGCTGCGGTGGTTGTTGGATTTTGTAATAAGTCTTGTATTCCAGCACTTTCTGCATTTTGGGCGGTACTCGTACTAGTCTGTTCATTCCATCCGTAAGGAATTATTGTTACGTTTGTACTAGTTTTTATTGCAATTGGTACGTCTGTTATTATTGATATCTGAATATCAAAAGTAACTGTTCTTGGTTCTGGTGGATTTAGCAAGCCTTTTGGTTCCCAAATAAAAGAAACATAGCCCGAAGAATTTGTTATTGCATAAGCTACTTGAGGGTTATCTGTTAGACCATTTTCAAATATTCCTACTCCCGTTTCTATCCTTACAGTTGCGTTACTTACTGGATTAGTAACATTAAGTAATTGTATCGTTATTTTAGTTGTTTCATTCACAAAAATCGTACTAGGCTGTACTATTGTTTTTATTACATACTGCTGTGAGGGGGGATTTACATGAATTGTAAATTCTTTCGTTACTGGTGCTAAAATACCATCATCAACATGAATTACGAATAAAACATCGCTTCCGGATATTGGCATTGCTTGGAAGTCTGCAGTCCAATATGTTTTGAAACTTCCTACTTTATCAGTTAATCCTGCATCAGACTGCTCTCCGTTGCTGAAGTGTCCTTGTTTAGTACTTATCACTAATGGAACGTTTGGAGCAGGTATGTCATCTAAAGACAGGAAAATATTAATTTCTATGCTATCTCCTTGTATTATTGTTGTTGCATTTGTGAAAATAGTTATATTATAAGTAGTTGCGGAAGTAATTACTGTTTTTGATAATTTAACCACTTGCCCGTTGGAACCAAATATAGTTGCGTTTATCCAAAAAGTACTTGTTTTTGTAACTAATGGAGCTTGCCAAACTATTTCCGCTTTTCCATTACTATCAGAATACACGGTATTATTACTTGTGAACTGCCCTCCATCAGTAGTAAAATCTACTCTTATTCCTCCTACTGCAGTTTGTCCATTTAGAACTGTTACGGTGCTTTTAACAAATCCTTTTGGTTTAGAAATTGTGGTATTTAATTGCATTGTTGAACTTGTAAAATCTGGTGGTAGAACAGTTATCTCGGTATAGTCCGTTTGTGTATAAAAGTCCAGGACTGTGAATGTAGCGTTAATTCTAACAGTTTTTTCACTGGTTACACTAGGTGCTACCCATTGTACTGAAGCTTGGTAGTCTGTGGGTTCAAGTGTTAAAGCGACTTTGGTGCTTTGTTGATCATTTAGATCAAAAAATCCTTCACTTGTTTCTAGTAATAGTTGTACCGTTGGTAACTGCCCATTTTGTGCGGTATCTGCCTTAGCCACTATCGTTACTATACCACCGCTAGCGGTTATCTTTGTTGAAGGTGTTATGGTGCTCTTACTTAGGTCCGTTGCGATTGTTGGTGATATTGTGATCTCTTTAGTTATTGTAACAGTATCATTAATCATAATATGACAATTTAGCGATATGTCTTCTTGTACTATGGGTGCTATATAGTCGATATTGGCTTTTCCATTACCATCTGGTAAAACTAAAACAGTATTGTTTGCTGCAACTGGAAGCCCATTTTCAGGATTTATGAAATTACCGTACCCAAAAGGACTTTGTTCTCCATTAGAAGTTTCATTTATTAAAAATTTTACTGGGACATTTGCGTTTGTACCATTATCAAAACGAGGAATAACAGTAAAAGTTACTTTTGTTGAATTATGGACAACTGAAGGTACATATACTTCTGTTTGACTGAATGTTTCAGCCTGAGCATGAAGCATGTTAAAACTAATTGCGATACTTGCTAGTAATACAATTGTTAGTGTAACTGTTTTGATTCTTACATTTGATTTTTTATAATCCATTTTTAGCACCCTTTTTTATAAATATTATCTCTAAACTTTATATCGGACCTATCTGTCCGTTTATTTCATTATTAATAATGAGCCGAAAGGGTATATTACGCAGTTATATTCCTAAAAAATATTTTTGTTTTAATAGTCTTAAACTTTCACACAGTTCTATATCTATTAAAAATTAAATCACCATTCTTTTTTAAGTATAATTAATTGTCTAGACTAAAGTTTTTTCAATAGTATGCTGATCCCTTTTTTGTGAGCATTTACAGTGAATTCTTTGATTATTTTTTTAATGGTGCCTATCAAAAATTATTATCCGATTTAGATACACGTTTTGCTTCTTTTTTTAAAGAAGGAGATTCAAGAACAGATTTTTCGCTTGATTCTCCGATTATAGAAGAACTTGTATTATACGGTTTTTGCTTAATGGAAGCTGGCGATATTGAAAAAGCAAGCAAAGTGTATTTTAAAGTTAAAGGAATAGTTGGAAAAAAAGAAATCACTAGTGTAAATAGCTTTGATTTAGATCTTGCCTTTCTTGGCTTAAATTTAAGTTTATTAGGTGTTTCTGAGATCTCGTTTTTTGAGATCTATAATGAATTATTATTGTTTCTTTCATTATCCGATGAAAATATTGATCGTTCAGTTAAAGCGAAATATCGTGGTTTAGTTTTTCGTTTGAAAGGTTATTATGATTTATTAACAAGTGATTATGAACAGTCAAAAAAGAATTTTTTAGGTGCCCGTGAGTTATTCGGGGAGATTGAATGGAAATTAGGCATTGGCATAGCAAATTATGATTTAGGAGTAATCTCTCTATTTTTAGTAGACATTGAAAAGGCCCGTGCATATTTTAATCAAAGTTTAACTGTTTTTAAAGAATCCTCATTTGTTTATGGACATGTTGTTTCTTTACATGGTCTTGGTATTTCTTTATTATTACAGAATCGATTAGATGTTGCAGAACAGAATTTAAAGGAAGCACTCCATATCATTGAAGAAAAAAAGAATTTTCTTAATAACCCCATATCATCTTTAGTTAAAAATAGTTTATCTCTGCTTTATTTATTAAAGGGTGATCTTAAAACATCTAAAGAATACTTTGTTTTTTCTTTTTCTAAAAAAGAAGGCTCATCAGAGATTATTCCATCTGTAAACTATACTTTTATGTTTCCCGTTAATCTCTTTTTAATGGTTCTTGTTTTAAATGAGAAGGAGTCACCTTTAGATAATAAATTAAAAGCAATTTTATATCCATTTGTTAGTGCGAAAAACGATTTTCTACGTGCAACTGGTTATTATCTACTAGGCTTATTCTCTATTCTTGACAATAATTTATTTGATGCAGAAATCTGTTTTGAAGAAGCCTTATCTTATTTACCTTCGTCTTTGGGTTTATTCTATTGGGTTTTATTAAATGATCTTGGTGCCTTAAAAATTGTAATTGGTGATTATTCATCAGCACGAGAGTTTCTCTCTAAGAGCTTAGAATACTTTCTTTCTAATAATTTTAAAATGGGACTTTTCAGCTCATTTTTCAATTTAGGTGTTTTAGAGTTATTTAATAATAATCCTCGGAAATCATTGGAATATTTTATTCATTGTTTATCATATGTTGAAGACTTAGGTTTTTACTGGCTAAAACCAATTATCTTATTATATTTAGGAGAAGTCTATGAAAACATGGGGTCTTTAGAAAAGGCTCGTAGTTGTTATATCCAAGGAGTTTCTATAATCGAAAATTATGATCTTGATTTGACTTTTGAGAGAATTACTTTAAAAGGAAAAATAAAGCTTTTAGAGTTATCTCTGTCTGAAAGTAATGCCGGCAGAGATAAAGAATATAACGAAAAAAGTGAAAATGAAGAAAAAAATAGTGATTAATTATTTATTATAATTTTTGGAATGAGAAGAAAATTAGCTAACTATCCTTTTTTCTTCATTTTTCCGATTATTGTGATGAATATTGCCGTAGAGATTATTGGTAGCCACTCCACAGGAGTTTTTTTAGTTGTTGTATTGATTATTTCTGTAGTTGTTAAGCTTATAACCGCTGTTTCTCCTAACCCATACTCATTTTCTGCAACGATCTGGTAAATATATTCTTGACTTAACTTTACATTGCTATCTACGAATCTTAGTGTATTTCCATCTAATGTAGCAATTAAAGTTTTTTCTCCGTTTACAATCTTGTAGACGTAATAATGTATTATTGGTAAGTTGAAAGTAGCGATTGGTTTTTCCCAGGTAAGCACGACTTGATTTTGATTTGGATCGTATTCTGCTTTTAAATTGACTGGTGAGGAAGGTGGTCCAATATAGATACCGCTTGTAAAGTCCAACATGGCAGTTACTGGTAAATGATCTGATCCTTCTTGTGCAGTTGTTGTGTTTACTACTTGCGATTGATATATCTTTGGCCATAAATATTGGTTTGCGAAAATGAAATCTATTCTTGAATACCCACCAAAAGTATATCCCTGTGCAGTATTTAACATTCGATATACATCTTTGAATAAGTGGTGTTTTGGTGCTCTTGAATCATTTGAATTAATAAGAATAGATACTGGTCCTTTTCCTAAATCTGATGGCCATGGGTCTTGTGGTGATTCAGAGTTTAAGTCTCCAGTATATATAAGTGGAACTTCTCCCAAACTATCCATAAAATTGTTTATCCCTTCTTGTTCTTTTTCTCTTTGCAAGGCTTCTTCTTCTCCTGCAAATGCTTGAAGATGTGCTCCAATGATATGTACTGACGTGTTGAATACATCTAGTTTTGCATAAAGAAATTTATGTGCAGGATGAATTAGTTCCCCATTGTCCAAATAAAGATCATATATTGATTTTGCTTCAATTATCGAAAATCTCGAGAGTATTGTTATCCCAGTATATGATGTTGGTGCTCCTTGTTCAGTATAAGCGTGATATGGAACTTGATCCTGGAAGTAATAATTGAGTTCTTGAAGTATTTCATTTAATAACTGATTATTATTATCATCAAAATTTCCTGTTTCAACTAATATTGCGATGTCGGGATTTTCTTCTTTTATTACATCAATCCATTGTGGTTTTATACCACTTTCTTTTATATTATATTCCATTATTTTGATTTTATTAGGCAATGTTGGAACATAGGATTGGTTTACGAATACTATATGCGTAGCTCTTCCTATATTCCCTGCATCATCTGACGCCGTCGCTGTTATGTTATGATATCCTTCATGTGATGTTGTCGTGTCCCATACATAATAAGAATAATTTGATACTAAATTACCGTCTAAATAAATACTATAGTTGGTAACTCCGAATTTGTCATAAGTCTGTAAGGTAATATTTATTGTCCCTTTTACTATGGAATTATTTCTTGGGAATGAAATTTTCACAGTAGGCGCAACCGTATCGGGCACAGTAATCTTTATTTCTCCTTGTTCTGTAAGTGTTTGATTGTAGAAATATTCCATTATATTATGTAAAAAAGTAATATCTCCAAATTCATTTTGATCAAGATAATCATAGTCAGACCATAATGTAGTTCCAGTCGCAAGTATTCTATCAGAATAATTTCCTACAGTCAACTTTTCAAAAGTTGCAAGTGGTATTTTGTCTCCGCCGACTCCATCAGGAGTATCATCATAAATTACTTCAGGAGGTCCATCTGTTTCACTTTTTTGATATGCATCCTGTTCAGCATAAATTATGAAATTTACTTTAGATGGATCCGTGGCTGCTAATGAACTTGGGCTAAAGAACTCTATAGTATTTACTCCCGAGAAGAGTTCAGGCATTGCTGTTGTATTAAAATTATTTGTCCTAATATACCATGGTTTATAAACTGATTTATTTGTGGTATAAATATTGTCATCTTGTAGTCTAGTTACGGCACCTAGTTGGATTAGCAGTTCATTGATCGTTTCAATTTTAAGATTACTATAGTCTCCTCGAGATGCTACTAATAAATTTCTTGAGCCAGATGCGAACCAATCTTTTATTGCGTCTATTTCACTAGCTGTGAAGTTTACTCCTGGCGTACTAATTATTAAGTAATGAGCGTGTTTTAAAGAGCTTATAAGCCCCCCTAACTCCGACGCATAGTATACTAAAAAACCTAAAGAATCTAAGTCTTTTACTATGTCATCCATATCTCCGTTAATGTAGTCATTTTTATGCTGATCATCTATTACAACTACACCTTTTAGTTTAGTTTGCTCTAGCTTTGGTTGATCTATTTGTATAGTCATTGCCATGCTACTTGTTAATGGTAATAATAAGAGGACAACAATAACTATAGTTATTATGTATTTTTTCATCGTGTATGAGTTTTTTTTGGGTTTTTAATTTTTTCCGACTCTGATTACTAACAGCTTTAAAGCGTTTTTATTCTCTAATAATCAAATAATTTTTTTTATGATTTTTTAATTATTAGATTTTTGTTTTTTAAGGTCTGATTTAGTTATTTTTTGATATCAGAGAATGATTTTACCAATAAATAATTAATAGAAAAGGAATGTATATTTAAAGTAGGGGTGAAAAATAGGTGTTTAATCATTGGATTAAAAAAATTGTAATAGTTGGCACTACAGGGAGTGGTAAAACTAGTTTTTTAAAGCTTTTACCAGGGGTTTTCAAAGGCTCTGAAGTTCAAAGAAAAGTTAGTGTAGAAGAAAAAGTAGATGATACTTTTACTCCTTTAGAATCAGATCAGTTCCAGAATTCTACCACTACCATTGGGATTAATACTAAATCTGTTTTGTTTTTAACTTCAAGATCTAATGTTTTTACTGTCCATGAGTTAAGAAGCAATGGTGGTCTGCCGTATTCTCAAGAAGAAATAGATAGTTTATATCCTGTAGTTGTTTTTGATACTGCTGGCCAAGAACGGTTTAAGTTTATGCAAGAAATTGGTTTAAAAGGTGCACATGGTGTTATTATTTTTGCAGATGGAAGTAACATGAGTAGTATTGAGAAGGTAGCTGATTATTTATTAATGGTTCAAGAAGAAGAACAACGTGTCGGAAGACGGATTCCTACCGTTGTTTTCATTAATAAGAAGGACTTAGAATCTAAGGGATTATTTATTGGTAAAGACGCTGTTAGACGTTGGCTTCCTGATCCTTCAATAAAACTTTATGAAACAACAATCTATGATTTTGATAGTTTTATGCTTCCTTTGAGAGAATTTTTACATGAATTAGATGGTTTTCCATTAGATATTAATAGTTTTACTGCTCTTAATTATGCTTAATTTGTAATGTGTGTTATCAAGTTTTTTATTCCTATTTTTCATCCCTATCACTATTTTTAACAACAGATTATTATTCTTAATAAATGGTTTGAGAAGTTAATTTAAGGGGTTTTTATGAGTAAGAATATGAAAGAACTTTTAATTATGATTACTGGGGATTATGTGGTCCGGGATTCAAATTCTAGGATTCCAGATCCTAATGCTAATAGTGTTTTAATTAGAAACGGCCGTGTTTTAGCAATTGGAGATTCTAAACAGCTTGAGAGTGAGTTTGGCGTTGATGTTTTTTATGAGCAACCAAATACGATTATTGCCCCTGGTTTAGTTAACACTCATACCCATAGCGTTCAATCTTTACTTAAAGGCATTGCTGACGATAAGAGTCTTCTTGACTGGCTTAAAGATGCGATTCTGCCAGGTGAAGCAACATTTACTTCAGAAGAAGTTTTTGTTTCTTCTTTGATTGGCTATATGGATCTTTTGAGTCACGGGACAACATTTGCAAATGATATGCTTACTGTTAATTATAGTGATAAAGGCATTAACGCTGCAGATATGATCGGTATTCGTGTTAAAGTAGGTAAAATGTTAATGGACATGGGTGAAGGCATTCCATTGAAATTAATTCAAGATACTGATGAAGCAATTGAAGAGAGTTATCATTTAATCGACCGTTGGCATTTGAAAAGTTCTCTTATTGAGTATTCAGTTAACCCTCGTTTTCTTGTTACATGTTCTGAAAAACTAATGAGAAAGGCAAGTGAAATTGTCTCGTCCGATCCTACTTTATCTTATCATACCCATGCAAATGAGAATCTCGAGGAAATAAGGTTGGTCAAAAAATTACATGGTATGAATTATATTGATGCTTTGAGAGAATATGGCTTTTTAGGTTCTAAAAGCATAATTGCACATGGTGTTTGGCTTTCCGAGCATGAAAAATATTTGTTATCTTCTACAAATACGGCGGTGTCTCATAATCCAAGTTCTAATTGTAAATTGGCTTCAGGAATCAGTGACTGGCTTTCTTTAAAAAATAGAGGCATAAGAGTAGGCTTAGCTACAGATGGTGCACCTTGTAATAATACTATGGACATGTTTAGAGAAATGAGATTAGCAAGTTTCCTTCAAAAAGTCTCTAAGTTAGATGAAACAGTTACAAGTGCGGTTGAAATATTTGATATGGCTACATATCAAGGTGCTGTTGCTTTAAATCATCCTGAACTGGGAAAAATAAGACCTAATTCCCCCGCAGATATTGTTGTTATTGACATAAGCTCCCCATCTCATTTTCCACTGCATGATCTTATCTCTCATTTAGTTTACCGTGCTTCTGGTAGTGAAGTTTTAATGACGTTTGTTAATGGAGAACTGGTTTATGATCGTTTTCGTAAAAATCCATTTGTTAAATTACCTTCTTCTGTTATATCTCATGCTATTAATATTGCTAATAGATATGCTCTTGACAAACCTTGGAAGACTCGAGACCCGAATTAAGGCTCATTTTTTATCTTCTTATTCTTGTTATTGTAGGTATCGGGTTCCTTTCGTGCTCAATTTTTCTTTTTATTTCTGGATTCAATGCACGGTAAAGAGCGTTATTTATTGGAGACGTGATACCATAAACTGGTGGTTGAATTCCTTCGATGCCATGTTCTGCTAAAAATTCTAAGAATGGGTAAATTTGATGTGCATAATGTTCCATATTTTTTCTAAGGTCATTTTTTGTTCCGTATGATGGCCATGAGTATGAGCTTACAACTGTTCTTCTTTGGTGGGGTGGGATCTGGAATGGTTTTGGCACTATTTCAGGGTCTTCCCATGCGGGGTCATCGGGATAAAACACGTATT
>JAMOVR010000060.1 GCA_027061945.1 Candidatus Heimdallarchaeota archaeon | reverse complement strand
GATGGTCGGGGAGGGCGGATTTGAACCGCCGACCCCCTGCTCCCAAGGCAGGTGCGCTGCCAGGCTGCGCTACTCCCCGCAAGAACTATTAAAAATTTAGCCTCAACCTCCCGTTACCGCAAGTTCAAAGAGCCGTTTTACACTATTATTTGAAAGTTATGTTTGCTTGGGTACACAGTTGAACAGTAATGGTTCAGTAGGTTCGAAAGCAAGAAAAATTTTTCCCTTTTTGAAAAAAATTTTCCCTTCTTATTCTGTGCAGAAGGGAAATAATTTTCCTTAAGTTGCTAATCTTAAAAAAACGCCCTTGGTCTCACTTTTAATTCGGCTTTATTTTCGTAAGTAAGAGAAAATAATGTTTTTTTCGAGACGTTTATTTTTTCTATTCCTTAATATTTTTAACTATTCTTTACATTCTTGGCCTTGCTTTGGTGGCATATTTTTTGTATTCCTATTAAATAAGGTACTATAAAGTGTAAAAGGTTTTTCAATTGCCTTTAGAACTTCGTTGTTTGGAATTTTTCTATTTCTGGAGTTTTTTCTAAAAAAAACAATATAAATTTTTGGTAGTTTTCAGGAGGTTTTTATGGTGAAAAGGGCTTTTTTGCTCTTTTTGTTGTTAGTTCTTCTTCCTATTACTTCTTACGCAAATGAAGATGATGAGTTAAAGCGTAGATTTTCTTCCTTGAGGCCTCTAACTCCCTGGACTGATAAAGAAAAAAATATGTTCTCCAAGTATAAAATTGAGATAGATTATTTAGCCCAAGCTTATCCATACTGCTCTACTAATTTTGACTCAAATTGCCGCTTTAGATTCTCTTTTCGTTATATGGGCTCTGATGATGTTACCGTTTTTGGTTTTTTGGTTGATGATGATCTAAATATTTTATTCAAGTGGTCTAAGAATATTTCTCCCGGTGAAAAAGTGTATTTCTCTGTTCCTTTATATAATATGCCTGTAAAGTTGGAGAATGGGTTCGGCCAGTTATATTGGATTATGCTTTACAAGAAGGACTATTCCTATTGGTTCGATGAGTATGGCTTTCTTTTTTACTATCCTATCAATTTAGTTTCTTCTGATATTTCTCCTCCTGATCAGTATTTTGTTGCCGCTCTTCTACAAGAATTATCATCTTCGATAGTCTATGTTCGTTCTCTTTATAGTATCTATAATGTTTTTAAGTATGGTAGTTCAGATTTTGCCGAAGAATATGTTTTGAGTAATTTTAAAAATAACCTATTTGAAAAGAGTCTGTCAGCTTTAGAGGTTGTTTTGGAACTTAATGTAGGGAGTGTTGCTTTTGCGAGTATAGCTCCTTTAGCTCAAGTTCTTTCTGTGGCCGCAGCTCCTTCTGCAGGTCTAGAGTTATTAAAGTTATCAATGGCTTTGGGACGAAGAATTATGTGTGAAGCCTTTTTTCAGGATGGTTTGCATGCCTATAAACTTTTATATAGTGCGATTGAAGACGCTATATCCTATCCTAGGAGTTATGATGAAATAAATAAATTGCAATATATATTTCATGGTTTAGGTCAGGCTATGCAAGAGCTTGATAGTTTTGCTATAGCTGCACAATCTGGTTTGGAGTGTCCTTCTTTAGGGGATAGTATTCAGTCTAAACTTTTTCAGATGTCGATTCTTGCGCGTGCATCTGCTTGTAGGTCTATGAGTATTTTGGCATTTATTTCTGACTATTTATTTAATAATAATTATGCATTGGATCCTCAATATAATCCTTCTTATTATGAGGAATATTGTACTAGACCATTAAATTTACAAAAATATTTTTCTGATTTAGATCGCGGATCTAGCAAGGAAAATAGTGCACCGAGCAAGCCGGTGTTAGATGGGCCGAGTGGATTGAAGGTAGGGCAGAATGGCAGTTTTAGGGCGAGGGCGACGGATCCAGATGGAGACGCGTTGAGCTACAGGTTTTCCTGGGGAGATGGGAGAGAGAGTATTTGGGGAGGAGCGAGTCAGAGTCACAGCTACAGTAGAGAGGGTAGGTACTGTGTGAAGGCGCAGGCGAGGGATAGCCAAGGAGCGACCTCCCCGTGGTCTGATTGCCTTTGGGTGGAGGTGAAGAAGGAAAAGGAGGAATTTACATCTAGAGAACTTATCCTTTATTACGATTTTGAAAATTGCAAAATTGTAGACAAGAGCAACCATTATTACTCTACTTTAGTTGTTGGTGATCTAAAGTGTGTGTCAGGACTAAGGGGAGACTCTTTCTCTTTTGACGGACATACCTTTATTGATACAAAGGCATTTCCAAGTTTGAAAGATTTTTCTGTAACTTTTTGGTTTAATACATCAAAAAAGGGACGACAGGGCCTTGTCCAATATAATAAAGGTTCTCAGTGGGGTTCTCCAGGATTTGGGATTTATCTAGCTTCACCAAACAATTTAGAGTTCTTTTATAGGCCAATTGGTACGACTTGGAAGTGCGAAATACACGCTAAAAATATGGATTTTTCAGATGGTAGGTGGCATTTTGTCGCCGCAATAAGAGATTCTATTGATGGTATTGGAATGCTTTATGTAGACAATAAGCTGGTAGGAACTTGTGATGATATGCGCCCTATGTCTTTAATAGAGTCAGATAGGGCAATTTTGTTGGGTAGATACCATTATTTGGATAATTATAGCTTCTTTAAGGGTTATTTAGATGAAGTGCGAATTTATAATTATGCCCTCAATGAAGAAGAAATTAGCCAGCTTTATGCTGACGGAAATCCTCCACAGTGCAATCCAAATTATTTAGATCTTTGTGATGATAATTTTGAAAATAAAATATTTACAGTAACGAATGCTGCCCCAAAGAAACCTTTGTATCCTCGAACTTTGGCTGATTGGCCTTTTGAACCTGCAATTACAATTACTCTTTTAGGATCGCAGAAAGAAAGTCTCATTTTGGTGCCAAGAATGATTGTTCCGGAAGAACTGTATGGGAAAACGGTCCGTCTTTATTATTATATTTGTACGTCTGATGGGATTCCAATTACTCCAGGAATTATGTCTTTAGGAGGGCGGATATTGAACAATATGGAGATCTCTTTCGATATCTTGCCAGAACCTGTTAATCTATCAGGGCTTTATGGTGATTACTATGTTTTTGTTGGTATAGCTTCGGATGATTCATTATCGGACCTTTATTTTACTTATTTTGAAGTATTGTTGCGTTAAACAAGCGATATTCATAGAGGTAATGACTAAAAGCCTTTTATTAAGGAGGCCAAAGGCATAATATAACTGAAATATAGTTTGACAATTTTAATAGTAGGAGCTGTTCTTTCAGGTGAAAGGTCCTAGAAGATTATGACCTGGAAGCCCTGGCCCAAATAGCGCGAGAGACTCGGGTGCCCTTTCATTTCGTCGAGGAGAGGGAGCCCGAGCTCTTCAGCCTGTTTTACCGTGCCCATCTTCGTGGCGCAGGCGCGGCAGACGCCCTCGATAAGACCTTTGGCCTTTGTCTCCTCCCAGAGAGGCTGAAGGAAAAAAGTTTTGTCTTCCAGCTGGGGAAGGAGCTCGGTGGCTTCACCTTCCAGGATCAGGCGGCCCCGGAGCCCT
>JAMOVR010000059.1 GCA_027061945.1 Candidatus Heimdallarchaeota archaeon | reverse complement strand
ATCTTTATAGCCTGCTTTAATAGCTTTTTTACCAGCTAGGTAACCAGTGAGATAAGCAGCGGGAAGGTTACCCCTAGCTACTTTCCAACCATACTTATTTAGTAATTCAGTGGATGTAGCTGATATGAGAACCTTGTCCCCATTAGGTTCTGCTTTAACTAACTGAACAGTAATGTTTTTCAAGCTTGGCCTTACAACTAACCTTAATCTTCTAGATTTTAGAAGGCCTCTTCGCCTATAGTAATTGGTCTTTTGTTTTCTCCTTCTTTTAAGGGGAACTCTATAGTTAGGACCTGTTGCCATTTTTTTCACCTACTTAATTAATGCTGCATCTAAGATTTTAGTGATCTAACTACTCTGGCAATCTTTTGACGGTTAATCCACGTTCTCTAATATAGTTCTTCAGATACCGCACACTTCTAAACATTCCACCCTTAGCTTGGCGATAAAGAATTCTATAGGTGTGCGGAGTAATATATCCACCGTCTCTTAATTCTCTTAGTAGTTCTCTTTGTGCACGGATCTTATTTACCCATTCTCTTTTTCTGGGATAACGGGCATTGGCAGTTCCTTTTCTAGAACCGGGACCATATCTTTGTCCTCTTTGTTTCTTTTTATGAAGAACCCGTGCTCGTCCACGAGAAATTCCTTTTACTCGACGCTTCTTTATTTTGCCCTCGCTTACTTTTTCTCTTATATCTTCTCGAGTTAGTGCAAGAGCTACGTCATCTAGTGAATTAGGGTCGATCCATACGCGATTAACTCCAACATTAAGTACTTTGGCTGCTAATTTTCTTTGGGGCCTTACGTTTACCATTATTATCTACCTCTACTTTTTACTTTTAATCAATGATATTTGATTTTCTATTATTCAGTTTCTTCTTCGTCTTCGAGTAATTCGTAGTCTTCATCTTCTCCTTCTAAGAAATATTCTTCTTCCTCTTCGAAGGCAGGCCCTGCTTCTTCAATAGGTGCCATAGTTACACGGGCATTTAGAACTCTTAAGCCCAGTTCTTCTGCACGATCTATAATGTCTAATCTTTTCTTGCGCCCCACAGTTTTACCGATCATGACTACTTCTTCATTAGGGTTAACTTCTTCCAACATTTCTACATTATAAACATGAACGATACGGTACCCTGAAGGATGAAGCCCCCTGACTTTTTTCGGATTTCGGTAACCAACTTCTACTACTTTAGGTTTTCCGCGTCTTTTATGACGCATCCCACTGTCGATTCCTTTGGGTCTTCTCCATTTTTTCCCTAACCGTTTATAACGCCAATGTTCTTCTCTAAGGAACTTGGGGCGTTTCCTATTCATTTTTTTTCGGAGTTTAAGTAATCGATCCTTCGACATTTATATCATCCTTTGCAATTATAAGAACTGACATTTCACAGTCTCTTTCCACAATTTATAAGACTATTGTTAATACAGAAAATCATTCGATGTGTAAAAAAAGAATGTTTGAGAAACAATACTTAAAAAATTAACTGAAAATAAAGAAATTTACAATAAGACCACTTATAATCTTTTTTTAGAAAATAAAAAAGATACTACTTGTTGAACTATTTTTAAACATATTAATTAAAAAATAAAAATAGATCATAACTAATCAAAGAGAAATAGTAAAGCGATACATATTTGATTCTTTAAAAAAGTAGCGAAGAAATACGATAAATTGGATAAGCAACATAAAGACATTCTACACAAACTGTCAAGGTATTACGCAGATAACTACAATATGACATGATTTATGTAGAGAATTTGAACATTAAGGGACCGGTCATGAAAGGAAAGAGGAAAACAAGGCATTACACAGACGCATCCTTGATGCTTCTCTGGGGAAGTTTATAGGAATGTGGTATTACAAGGTGGAAGACGCTGGGCCGGTAAGACACTAACAAAAGTCTCTCCCCAATACACTTCCAAGAAGTGCGCCGGTGCGGAAAACAACAAACATAAAATTAAGCGATAGAATGCTTATCTGTTCTGCGTATAGCAACGCAGACAGAGACTACAACGCTTCCATAAACATCCTCAATATAGGAATGGGACGCCTCGTAGCGCTGTGAAGAGTATTCTAAAAAAATACTCCGAAACATTTTTACAATAAAAAGGAAGGAGTATTGAGGATAATCATCTCTAAGAAGCAGAAAGCCCCTTGCAAAAGCAAAGTGTAGCTCACGTAAGAGCTAAAAAATTGTAATAATAACGTTTTTAATTATAGAGAAAGCATAATTACTAAGAAAAAAGGTGAAATAAGAAATGAAATACTGTACTGCTTGTGGTTCGGCTAATCCAGACGAAGCTAGATTCTGTCAGAACTGCGGAACTCCAATAGAAGAAATTGCTAATGTTGGTGGTGAACCAGTTGTAGCAACAACAGGGTTTTCCTCCGTCTCTGGAACCAGTTTTCACAAGAAAGCATCTTATAGCCAAAATAATACACCAGAACTAGCCGTGCACGAAAAAAGCGAATTTTTAGCCGTATTATTGTCATTTATTATTCCAGGAGCAGGAGAAATATATGTAGGAAAAGTAAGTAAAGGAATTTTTCTAATTGTTTTAGCATTAATTTTGTTTTTCACATTGATTGGATACTTTTTTATTTGGATATATGCAATGTTTGATTCTTATAATTTAGCTAAGAGATATAATCAATTATTGTACCAAACAGGCATTCCCCCAGATCCCAGTCAATTGTAATATAATATATAAATTAAGCGAATTTTTATTCAAACAATTTTCTGAGTATTATATCGAAAAAAGAATAATAAAATTAATGAAAAATAGTTAAACTGGAAAAAGGAAGCGTTTCATTCTACAAAATAAAAATCAATCAAATATTGGGTTTGAGTTCTAGTTAGAGATCACTAAGAAACTCAATAATTTTATTAATACCTTCAACTACTCTTGGCGCGTAATAATCAAGTTTTTTCACCGTAAAAGACTTCCATTCATTCATTGCTTTGTTTCCATCAAAATCGACTAAGGCTAATCTTAAGAAAAATTGTTTTTTAGACATTCCAAATGGAGTTGATGGTAGTGTGGCCACATGATATTTATCGAGAAGATAATGAGATAGTTGCTCAGAATTTTTAATACCTATTTCTAGTAATGTTTTTTCATACTGACTAAAATCTGGATAGATATAATATGCCCCTTTAGGATGGGGTATTTTTAAATTTGTTTCATTTTTCAATTTTTGGTACGCATATTGAACCACTGTTTTGTAAATTTTCGTGCTTATTTCGATATGCTGGTTAATGTCAGTATTACTCTGATATGCTGCAATTGCTGCAAACTGAATCGGTCCAGGTACGCAAGACCATATTTCACTAGCTAATGCTTTGAAACGCCCAAGAATTTCTTTTTCATTATTAGGAACTCTTATTACACCTAGTCGATAACCACCTAAAGAACGATCTTTAGACAAGCTAGTGGTCATGAATGTTTTTTCAGGTAAAAAATTAGAAAAGCTATAGTGAGTTCCTTCAAAAGTAAGTAGTCCATAGATCTCGTCAGAAATAACAAAAATATTATATTTTTTACAGGTTTCCGCAAGTTCTTCTAATAC
>JAMOVR010000058.1 GCA_027061945.1 Candidatus Heimdallarchaeota archaeon | reverse complement strand
CCAAAAACGCGGGTTAAAAAATGTTCGTTTGATTCCAGAAAAGGTTCAAGACATGAGGAAATTCTATGCCGAATGTCACGTAGTGGTAGCCCCTTTTAGAGAAAATGGTGGTAAATCTTGTCCAACTTCTGTTATAGAAGCCTTAGCCTCCGGTCGCCCTGTAATTTTGGGGCCAGGAGTTGGAATGAGAGAACTGGTGAAAAAAAATAAGGCCGGAATTTCTTATGAAAACTTTAATAAAATATGGGAGGCCATCTTTACTTTACGAGATAATTGGGACCAATTTGTTTCTCAGACACGGACTTTAGCTTTGGAATATTTTTCTTTAGAAAAATTTATTTCTAGTTATTATTATCTTTATTCTGTGTTAAATGAGAGTGCCTAAAATAGCTTACTTGGCTAATTCTGAACACGTTGGTGGCGGTAATAGAAGCTTATTGTCTATGGTTCAAAAAGTTAAAGAAAAAGGACATGAAATTTTGATATTTGTCCCTGCTGAGGGAGACTTTACTTCTTTATTGAAAGCTAAAAACTTTCAGTATAAAGTTGTTAATCATCGCTTGGGCCAATTTTCAAAGTCGGCTTTTTTTTTAAGGTTATTGCAGTATATAAAAGCTTTAAAGTCCTTTTCTCCTGATATTCTTCACGCTAACGATCTTTATTGTTACTTTATAGCAAGCTTTGTAGCTAAAATTTTAAAAGTCCCAATTATTTGCCATATTCGCTTTTCAGTAGAGGAAGAAAGTGTTAAGCATTATATGAGGATTTTGCCAGAAGTTATTATCTTTAACAGTTATTATATGAAGAACCTTTTTCTTAATAAAAATCCCGATTTTTCATGTTCCGTAAGGAATGAAGTTGTTTATAATTTTTTTGATCCTAGCGAGTATTATTGTCCTCAACAACGAGAAATCTTGAGAGAGCGATGGAGGGTTGGGGATTGTTTTTTAGTAGGTATGATTGGTAACTTTTCTCCTCAAAAAGGTCATGATACATATCTTTATATGGCTAAAAAGCTTTTAAAATCTTCTTGTGATTTCCGTTTTGTAATTGTTGGTAAGGATTTAGATCCGTCAAAAAAAAATGAAGAAAGAATCAAAAAGTTGATTAAAAGTCTTAGCATAGAAGATTATATTATTTGGTTAGGATATCAAAAAGATGTAGGAAAAATCCTTTCGGCTTTAGATGTTTTAGTGGTACCTTCTATTTATGAACCATTTGGTAGAGTTGCTGTTGAAGGGCTTTTAGCAGGTCTGCCTGTAGTAGCCTCGCGGACGGGAGGATTAATAGAAATTTTAGAAGATGCTCCCTATGGATTTTTAGTTGATCGTAATAATTATAACGAATTTGCCAATATAGTAAGAAATATTAAAAATAAAAAACTCTCTTTCCCGCTTGTAGATAATAGGAATTATGCTATTTCCCGTTTTGGTATAGAAGCAAATTTAAAATTACTTATGAAGTTATATGATTCTTTGATTGGTTATGGGTTCTTTTTTGTTTAATTCATTTTAATGAAAGTTTACTTAAAGTGATATATTTTTAGGCTTAAAAGATCTTTTTAAAAGTTTTCATGTTTGTTGGCTAATATTTAGACGAAAAGGTTGGGTGTGACAGGCGCATCTTTAAATATAAAAGCTGCCCGTTCTGCTGTTTGGCAAATATTGGGTGGTGCTTGGCAAACCTTAGTACGTTTTATAGCTAGTATTTTCTTGGCACGACTTTTACATCCATCCGATTTTGGCATATTTGGGATGGCTATTATTTTCCAAGAGTTTCTTTTGCATATAGGTTCTTTTGGGGTTGGGGCAGGAATAATAGCTAAAAAGCAGGTGACCAAAAAAGATCTTGATACTTGCTTTTGGATGATTTTTGTTGTTCGTTTGTTTTTGTTTATATTTGCTTACTTGTGTGCACCTCTTTTATCTTCTTTTTTTGGGGAGCCTAGATTAGTTCCTGTAATCAGAACAGTTAGTCTTTGTTTTTTGATTGAGGTTGTAGGGATTATTCCTAAATTGATTTTGATTAAGCATTTACGGTTCTCTTTGCTTAATATGATTCAGGCTGTTTCCGTCTTTCTAGAGTCTGTTCTGGCTGTTATTTTGGCGTTTTTTGTTGGGTTGGCGTATTGGGCATTGGTTTTGGCCTTATTAATTAGTTGTGTTTCGTTTAATTTGCTGCTTTTAGTTTTTTCAAAGTGGTTTCCAGGGTTTAATTTGGGCTGGAATAGCTTTCGATATTTTTCTCGTTTTGGTTTCTTTAGCTTTTGTTTTTCAATATCAAATTATTTGAGGCAAAATCTTGATTACTTGTTGGTGGGTCGTCTTTTGGGGCCTTATGAATTAGGTTTGTATGAGTATGCGTATCGTATTCCTCATTTAGTTTTTGATAGGGTCTCTCGTCCAGTAGGTTCTGTTGTTTTTGCAGCTCTTGCTAAGGTTCAGGATGACAATAGAAAGATATTTTCTGTTTATTTGAAGTCTGTAAAGTTTGTAGCATTAGTTGCTTTTCCTTTGCTCTTTGGTTTGGCTGTTTTGGCTGATATGTTAGTGCCTGTTTTGTGGGGTGATCAGTGGTTACCTATTGTAACCCCTTTGCAGATTCTTTGTCTAGTATCTGCTATGCATTGTCTCTTTCAGCCTATTGGTTCTATTTTTTATTGTAAAGATAGGCCTGATATTCCCTTTAAAATATCTTTGGTCTCTTTGTTTTTTACTGGTCTTTCAGTGGGAATTCTGGGCTATTTTTATGGACTTAATGGAGTAGCTGTTGGGATGCTGGTGCCTGTATTTCCTTCTTTTTTGTTTCTCTATTATGTATTTAGGCGTGTGTTAGGTGTGAATCTATTTGAGCTTTTTCGTGTTGTTTTTCCTGTGTTAGCTTCTTCGTTTTTGTGTGCTCTTTTTGCGTTCTTTGTCAAGAACCTATTGTTTGCTTTTGATGTTAATTTAGTTTTAATTCTAATTGTGTCAGTTTTGGTGGGCTCTTTGGTGTATATTTGTTCCTTGCTTTTTCTTTTTCGCTCGTTCTTTTTAGAAATTTTAGATTTATTTGCTCTGGCCTCTGGCATTGAGTTGAATAATGACTTTTTTTCTAAGCTCTCCTTTGTCAGGAGGTGAAATGAAAACTTCGAGTTGTTGTATTATTTGAATGGTTTTATATTATAGGGGGTATGAGTTGTCCGCGGATTGCTTGGAATATGGCTGCTTGTTTGCAAGTTCTAGGGCTATTGAATTATAATTTTCTATTATGGGTAAGATCTTACTTCTTATTTTTTTGGTCATTAATGCCATTTATTCTTTATTTCATCCCTGGTTTGGAGTTACTACAGGCTATTTATTTAATATCCTTGGTCCTCAATATATTTGGTGGTGGCCTTTTCAGGGCTTAAGGGCGTTTTATTTTATTGCTTTACCTACCATTGCAGGCTTTTTTCTTAACTTGTTCCAAGGAACAATAAGATTCGATATTATTAAAAACAGAAGGTCTGTATTCTCGATATTATATTTTGTTTTTGTTTTTTTATCTTATTTTTGGGGTCCTTATGTAGATGAGGTAAATCGCTGGAGATTTTATGATCCTTATAAAATATTAATTCTTATGTTTAAAATTT
>JAMOVR010000057.1 GCA_027061945.1 Candidatus Heimdallarchaeota archaeon | reverse complement strand
CTTAGAACACTTAACAACCCAAAAAACAAAGGGCAAAAAAATCAAAAAATAAAAACATAAGTTGAAAAGGGATAATCTTAAATTGTTGGAAGTGGATAAACTTTTCTCAAGACGTTGTCTAATTCGGGATCGTCGGGGGGACCCGTCCACACAATAGACTTATTCAAACATACAATTCTAGTTGAATTCTCTTTCAACAATCTCAAATCATGATGAATGCTTACTATAGTCATATGTTTTTCATCTCTTAGTTTTCGTAATAACTGCATTATTGAAGCAGTCATTCTAAAGTCTAAAGCAGCAGTGGGTTCATCTAATAGTAATATAGAGGGTTCTAGAGCTAATGCTCTAGCGATAAAGACCTTTTGTTGTTGCCCCCCTGAGAGATGACCAATAGGACGATTACGCATATAATACATATCTATTGCTTTTAAGGCCTCATCTACAATTTCCCAGTCTTTCTTGTTTGGTCTTTTGAAAAGACCAATTTTGGGATATCTGCCCATCATTACAACGTCTTTTACAAGTGCTGGAAAGTTTTTATCAATGGCTTTTAACTGGGGGACGTAGCCAATTTGAAAATATTGTTTTTTGAACAAGTTTCCTTTTGTCTCAATGGGATGCCCATATACTTTTATTGTTCCTCGGTAAGGTTTTACAAGGCCAAGAATTGCCTTTAAAAGAGTGGTTTTTCCAGCCCCATTAGGTCCACAGATTCCGATTATTTCTCCGGGATAAATATCAAGGTTGATACCATATAACGCGAGAGTGTCTTGATAAGTGACAACGAGATCTCTGATTTCAATTATTGGTTTTTCCTTTGGCCAATCATGAATTTTTTCTATTGACATTTTATGCCCTCCTCTGTTTTTCTTTTTTGTTATTATCTGGGGTCTGTTCATTTTCTGGTAGCAAGGGGTAGTCGCTAGGTAATGGTATTTTTTCTTTATCAGATAGTAATATTATTCTTCCGTCAGCATGAACATGAGGTTCGGTAATAATCCCACTTTCTTTCGGAGAATGAGGTTCTAATTCAAATGCTTCTTTACAAGTTGGGCACTCCAAAGTGCCAGCTTTTCTTTTTGGCGACAAAGCAAAAGAAACGAAGAATATTGTTGTTACAAGCATTACCATTGTTGCTCCTGATGGGAGGTCAAATACAAAAGAAAGAAATAGGCCTCCAACAGAGGAGAATACGCCAATAATAACTGATAAAGCCATCATTTTTTCAAGTCTATATGTCCATTGGTAAGCTGCTGCGGCAGGGGTGACTAAGAATGCAAATACAAGTAGTGCACCTATTGCATTTAGCGATACGTCGATTGCTAAGGCAACCATTATTAAGAATACGTAATCCATGATTTTTACAGGTATTCCCATTGCTTGTGCTAATTCAGAGTCAAAAGTGATCATGTAAAATTCTTTTTCTAGTAATAATATCATGCCCACAATAATAATTGTGAATATTATTAAAAGATCAAAATTAAGTTTTGTTATTAGGAGAACTCTCCCAAATAAAATACTTTCTACATTAGTTGAATAACTTGGCAATAATCCTATAAAAAATATTGCTAATGCCATTGTAAAACTAAAGAATACACCAATAATAACTTCGTCTCTCATGACTTTTTTCTCATTTACGGCTCCAATAGAAATTGCTGATATAAGTCCAAAGATTAGTATTACTACTAAGGGATCTACCCCAATTACTAAAGCAAGTGCTGCTCCTGCAAATGCGGAATGTGCTATTGCTTCCCCCATAAAGACGTATCCTCTTAGGATAACAAAAACGCCAATCAGAGAAGAAAGTATTCCAATCAATACTGCAGCAAATAATGCTCTTTGTAGCCATGTCTGGTTTAGGGACACAAAGAAAAGCTGAGTACCTTCTATTAGTCTAGTGATCCATTCCATTAATACCACCTCAATAATATGTTTTAATACTGTTTTTCACTCACGAATACCCTGGCACCGCAAGGAATCTCTAAGTTTCCTTTAATGAGGTCTTCCATTTTCCTTATTGTTTCACATGAAAGACACCCTATTGCTCTTACCGCATTTTGATGTGCTTCTTCAGCAGGCAGTCCTAAGACCTGGATGAAGAATTTTTCTAGTATTTCGTGGTGTTTTAAATGATGTGCCGCAATTTTTGTTCCTTCTGGTAAAAGATTAACTTGTCCGTATTTTGTCCATTCTACGAGTTTTTTTTTCTGTAACCGTTTTATGACTGAGTTCAGGGTTGAATGGGGGTATTTAAGATATTTCTTCATGTCTCCCACTCTTATTGGTCGGCCCCATTCATACAAAAATACTAGTACGGCTAGGTCTTTTTCTCCTATATCTTTTGTTTTGAAAAAGAATACTTGTTTATGTGATGTAGAGGCTATGGAGCTTTTTGTTGACATAAGACCACCGTTTTTCTGTTTTTAGTTGGAGAATAAACCTTATAAAATTTTACGATATATCGTAAAAATGATGAAATACTCGAAAAGAATTTTTGAAGCGGGAATAATCATATTATTCATATACATTTTAATTTTTTCAAATAGTGTAATAATAAGTATTTATGGTAATAATAGTGAGGAAAAAGTATTTCTAAGTCAGGACAAAAAGACAATTGTTGCTACAGTTAGTATTGCAGGAGATTTTGTTTCTAATCTAGTCAAAGATCAAGCAGAAGTCGTTTCTCTTGTCAGTGGAATGGAAGATCCTCATAGTTATGAGCCGACTAGTAGCGACTTACTAGCATTATCAAACGCAGATATGATTGTAGCAATGGGTGTACCAAATTTAGAGAGTTGGTTAACTAGTTATTTGAGTGACAATCCGGATAGAGAAGCTGTTACTATTTATGCGGGAGATTTAACAACTATGGGTAAAGTTGATCCATTACTTGGCTATGTTAATGGCCATATTTGGATGGATCCAAACAACGCTAAGTTGATGGTCAAAAATATTGCTGTAGGTTTAGTAAATATTGCTGGAATGGACAACGCTACAATTACTGCTAACATGAATGAGTACTTACAGAAATTAGATCAGTTATTAATTGAGATAGAAGATGCAAGAAGCAAATGGAATGGTACTAAAGTGGTAGTTGAC
This sequence comes from Candidatus Heimdallarchaeota archaeon, assembly GCA_027061945.1. Classification (GTDB taxonomy): domain Archaea; phylum Asgardarchaeota; class Heimdallarchaeia; order Heimdallarchaeales; family JAJRWK01; genus JAJRWK01. Next base: position 524 of record JAMOVR010000057.1, on the reverse strand, counting down.
CATCCCGCATTCTTCTACTTGTTTGAACTATTAGGAATTAAACGAATTGCAACAATCGAGACTACAGAAGGGAGTGAACCATCTGCACAGGATATTGCTCGTATTGTTAATTTAATGAAAGAAGAGAACTGTAAATTGATTATTGAGACATATCAACAAGCTAAAGCCACTACCGTTGATGAGATTGCTAAAGAAACCGGTGCGAAGATAGCACAGTTAACTGCCTTATTGGGTGTTGAAGGTGCAAATACTTACCTTGATATGATAAGATTTGATCTTTATCAGTTAGAGCATCCAATAGAGCCCGAAGGTAGTGACAGTACTTTTCTTAACTGGGATAATTATAGTCTATTTATTGGTTTAGCAATATTAGCCATTCCTGTTTTAGTACTACGTAAAAAAGGAGAAATCTAGTTTACTATACCAGTGAACTACCCCTTTCTTTTGCGAGGGGCTTTCTGTTTCACCAAGAAGACTTGCCCCAACACCACTTCCTTGTAAGAAATGGTCTGGGGTATTTTTTT
>JAMOVR010000056.1 GCA_027061945.1 Candidatus Heimdallarchaeota archaeon | reverse complement strand
CAATATGGGCCACCGGGCCTAAGGAAGAAATCGTCGCTGAAGTAGGTCCTTACCACTTGACCAAGAAAGAATTTGAAGAGATGATCGCCCAGGCCCCACCTCAAATCAAGTTGCTCCTCCTTCGTCAACCCAAACTCAAAGAAAATCTCCTGCGGCGTTGGTCAGAAATAACCCTTCTTTCTTTGGCAGCGCGGGAAGAGGGGCTAGATAAAGACCCAGCGGTCAAGATTCGTATTCAACAAATAGTAGATAAGATCCTGGCCCAGGAGTATCTGGCTCGAAAGGTCTTACCCCAGGTGAAGACTAGTAGTGAAAAAGAAATTCAAGATTTTTATCAGACACACAAAAAGGACTATGTCGAGCCAGAAGCGATTCACGCCCGTCATATCTTGATCGAAGTCCCTCAAAAGGCGACCAAGGAACAAGAAGCAGCGGCCCTTAAGAAGGCCGAGGAGATCCGGGAGCGGGCGCTTAAAGGTGAAGACTTTGCCTCTTTGGCCCGCAAATATTCGGCGGATATTGGGACCAAAGACCGTGGCGGAGATCTAGGTTTTTTTACCCGGGGGCAAATGATCGAAGAATTTGAAAAGGCGGCCTTTGCCCTGAACCCCGGGGAGATTAGCAAGCCGATAAGGACCCCTTTTGGCTACCATATCATTAAGGTCGAAGAAAAGAGACCAGCCAGGCAGAAGAGTTTTCAAGAAGTCAAAGATCAGATCAAAGAAGAGCTATTACAAAAAAGGCAGGAAGAGGCCCTGGCGGCGGCTTTAAAAGAGCTGGAAAAGAAACACCCGATCAAGATTTATCCAGAAAAAGTGCTTTAATTCATGATTTATCGGACTTTTTTGCATCTTCCCGGAGTAAGTGAAAGGGAAGAACGCCATCTTTGGCGAGTGGGTGTAGAAGATTGGTGGGATTTCCTGACGGCGGAAAGACTACCTGGTTTTTCTCGGCGAAGGCTTTCTCATTTAAAGGAAAGCCTTCGCCTCACCCTGGCCTTTCACGACGATCTTATCTTTCTTTCCCGTCTAATTCCTCGCACGCATCACTGGCGTCTTTTTAAGGCTTATCGCTCTCGGGTCCTCTTTTTGGATATCGAGACCAACGGACTCCATCGGGAGCAAGGAGAGATAACCCTTATTGGTATTTCCGATGGCACTTTTTATCGTCCTTTTGTTGCCGGAGAAAATCTGGAAGAGGCTTTGCCCATCATCGCCTCTGCTCATATCTTGGTCACCTTTGGCGGTAGTTTTTTTGACTTACCCTTTCTTCGAGCCAAATATCCCTGGTTGCCTGAACCACCAGTACACCTTGATCTTTGTTATCTCTTAAGGCGTTTAGGTCTGCGTGGTGGGCTTAAGCGTATCGAAAAGCGTTTGGGTCTTTCTCGCCCGGAAGAGGTCGAAGGGCTTGATGGCTACCAAGCCGTAAGGCTTTGGCAGAAATATCGACGGGGTAATGATAAGGCCCTAGAAAGACTCATCCTTTACAACAAAGAAGACGTTCTCAATTTGTCCTACCTGGCTGAATTCGCCTATGAAGGATTGTCCCAACTCGTCTTGACAGGCCAAAGACCCGCTCTTACGGTCTCCTCGGGACTTTAAACAAGCATATCAACGTCCCCTCCAGGGAGATCGTGATAACCAAGGAGGTGAAGCCATGCTCAAACATCAGGTGATCTTTCGAGATATAAGCCCGGCGGACAGGAAGGTGGCCGAGGCCCATATTGAGCGCTTGGTCCAACGTTTTGACCGCTTGACCAAAAATTTTGACGACGACCTCAAGATGTTGCGCATTGTCGTCGAAGGCTTTGAAAAGAAAAAACACTTTTTTGTCCAACTCAATCTTTCCCTTCCGGGGACAACCTTGGCGGCGCGGGGAGAACATAAAAGGCTTAAGACGGCCTTTAAAATAGCGCGTGAGCGTCTGGAACGTGAACTGGCTAAATATCTCTCTGAACTGAGAGGGGAACACATCTATAAACGTAAACAACATTATGTCCAAGAAGTGGCCAAAGCCCTGCCAGATCTTGCTGCAGATCGTCAGGCCGATCTCAAAGAACGCTTTATGGATCGTCTGCGCCCGCTTTTGCGAGATCTTTATCGCATTGCCCGGCGTGAGGTCCTCTTTTTTCAACTTACCGGAGATTTACCTCCTGGATATTTGGATCCTGGCGACGTCGTAGACGAGGCAGTACTCTGGGCCTATGAACATTACGATGAAATCGTAGCCATGGGTGACCTCACCTTTGCCTTACATCGCAAGATCATGGAGATTATCCATCGGGAGATCAAAAAGCTCCGCGAGGAAGGGCATGAGGCTGTCCCGGTAGAGGATACACTGCCTTTGGATGATATTCGCTATAAACTCAAGGAAGATACAGAGAGTCCCTTTTATGAAGTGGAAATACTCAAATGGGAAGATGTCCTCCCTGCGGGAGAAGTAGTTGAGCCAGAAGAGGCCCTTTCCGCTGAGGAACTCAGCAATCTTATTATGAGGGAGCTTTCTCGGCTGCCGGAAGAAAAAAGGCAGGCCTTCGTTTGGCATGTCCTTGATGGTTGTTCGATCATGGAGATTGCCAAGCTTCAAGGACGAAGCGAAGAGGAAGTGGAACGTGACATCAAAGAGGTCCAGCGCTACATTACAGAGCGTTGGCGGGCCTTAGGGGCCAAACCTAAGGAGATCGAAGAGGAAACTGAAGCCATGGTCAAAGAATAAGGAGGTTTTTTATGAGACGCGTGATCTCTTTAGTCGTTTTTTTGGTCTTCTTTTTTAATATCTCTGGGCCAGAGGTCTCGGCCAAAGAATCCTTTTTACATGAGATCTTAAAGGTCAAAAAGGTCGAAGAGCCTACCCAGAGTGCAGAGGATAAGGCAGCCATTGAAGAAGCCGTTCGTCTTTCAAGGGCCTTTGCCATTGTGGCCCAAAAGGCCGAGCCGGCGGTGGTCTTTGTGGAGGTGGAAAAGACGGTGGTCCGCAAAGGCCCGGAAGAATTCCCCTTTCCTTTTGGAAATCCCTTTGACTTTTTCGGGCCGGATTTCTTTGAACGCTTTTTCCAGCATCGATTCCCCAGAAAGTTTAAACAAATGGGGGCAGGCTCTGGATTTATCGTGAGCAAAGATGGCTATATCCTTACCAACAATCACGTCGTCGCCGATGCCGACAAGATTATCGTTAAATTGGCCGATGGGCGGGAATTTAAGGCCAAGATAGTAGGGACAGATCCTTCTTCTGACGTGGCGGTCTTAAAGATCAATGCTAAGGATTTACCCGTTTTACCGTTAGGTGACTCAGATAAGATCGAAGTGGGTGAATGGGTCTTGGCCATTGGTAATCCCTTTGGGCTTACGCAAACGGTTACCGTTGGGGTGATCAGCGCCAAGGGACGATCCGGGGTTGGCATTACCGATTATGAAGACTTTATTCAGACCGATGCGGCCATCAACCCCGGAAATTCAGGCGGACCTTTGGTCAACCTTCGAGGGGAAGCCATCGGCATGAACACGGCCATCTTTACCCGTTCTGGAGGCTATATGGGGATAGGTTTTGCCATCCCCATCAACATGGTCAAGATTATCATGAAACAACTGATCACCACTGGGAAAGTCACCCGCGGGTGGCTGGGCGTAGTCATTCAAGAATTAAACGAAGATCTGGCCCATTCCTTTGGGCTTGAAAAGCCAGAAGGGGCCTTAATCACCGAGGTGGCTGAAAATTCCCCGGCAGCCAAGGCCGGTCTCAAACCTGGAGACGTGATCATCGCTTACAATGGCAAACAGGTGAAGAACGTAGCCGAGTTACGCACTATGGTGGCCCTTACCCAGCCTGGGACTAAAGTAAAGATTGTCATTGTGCGAAATGGGCGTCGCAAAGAGCTTACGGTAACCATAGGCAATCAGCCTTCGGAGTTTGGGGCCTTGATGGGGCAGGACGAATTTCTGAAACGTCTGGGGCTCATCGTTGAACCCTTGACGCCTCAATTGGCCGATCAGTTTGGTTACGGTTTGAACGAAGGAGTAATTATCACCGGTGTGGCCCCGGATAGCCCGGCGGCTATGGCTGGTTTGCGGCCGGGGATGTTAATCGAAGAGGTTAACCGCAAAAAGGTCTCTAATATGAGAGAATTCATGAAGGCCCTTGCGGAGAGTCGCCGTACCGGTAGAGTCTTGTTTTTGGTGAGAGACCGAGACTTCAAGCGTTATGTAGCCATCAGCCTGCGCTAAAGAAAGGGCGGCTTTAAGCCGCCCTTTCTCTTCTTTAAGAACCTTTCCTGAAATTTTATTTCCTCCCGTTTACAGCCGAAATGTTTTTAATAACTACTCGAGTCTTTGAGCTTCTTGGTCGTTAACTATTCCGTATTACGTGAAAAAGGAGGGAGAACCCAGTGCAAGATTCTAAGTCTGATCTTCAGATATTGAATAGATTTCGCCAACTATGTCAAAGATTCGGTATTAAGCTTACTTATCAACGTTTGGAAATCTTTAGAGTGCTTTTAAGTTCTGATAATCATCCCTCCGCTGAAGAAGTATATGAGAGAGTAAAGGAGAAAGTTCCCACTATTTCTTTAGATACAGTCTATCGAACTCTTTCTACTTTTGAGCAGTTAGGATTAATACGTAAAATTCATGGCCCAGATGATAGGGCCAGATTTGATCCTAATAACAAAAAGCATTATCATTTAGTATGTTTAAAATGTTACAAAATAACCGATTTTGAATGGCCTGAACTAGACAATCTTTCTCCGCCTGAATCTATAAATTCTTGGGGGAAGACCCAAAATTATTATTTGGAAATCCGTGGTATTTGTAAAGATTGTCTGAAAAAAGAAGAATAATTTGTTTAATTTTTTATAGTAAAGATACCTACCTAGAAGCCTTCCTTCCTAAGGAAGAACTTGACCTTTTAAGTATCCCTAGATAAAAAGCAAAAGGGGTTTTGTTTAAATCAGCTCAAGGGGATGGTATTTTGAAATTAAAGTTGTTTTGTTTAAGTAGTATCTTTTTTTGTTTATTTTGGTTTATTTTGGATAACTCTTGGGCCTTTTCTCCAAAGGAAGACACCGAACTTCTCCTTTTGGAGGCAGCGGAAATAGCCACTGGCCACCCCCAACGCAAGTTTGAAGCTCCCTCAACCGTGAGTGTCATCACCCAAGAAGAAATGAAAAATATGGGGGCGCGGACTTTATTAGATGCCCTGGTGCTTATCCCTGGTTTGGAAGTAGGGCTTGCTGGTGAAGGGATTCCTATCGTTAGTTTACGAGGGCTTTATACCGCGGAAAGCGAAAAGATCCTCTTTTTACTGAACGGACAGCCTATTAATAGTGCCCTTACCGGAGGGGGAACTTTATTTTTTGCCGATATTTCGATATCGGATATCGAACGCATCGAGGTCATTCGCGGTCCAGGTTCGGTCCTTTATGGTGCTAATGCCTTTTCTGGGGTAATCAATATTATTTTGAAACAGGGTGGAGAAGATCAAATTTCTTACCGACGAGGTAGTTACGATACAGACGAGATCTTTTTAGGCTTAGATAAATATTTTGACCAAAGTAAAATTTGGCTAAGTCTTGATTATCAAGATTCAAACGGTGCTCGTATGCCTATTAAACGAGATTATTTTGATAAAATCAATATAAATACCAATCTTGTTCGTTCTCATCATACTGATGAATGGTATAGAAGAGGAGAATACGGTTTAGGTTTTAAAAAAGGCCCCTTAACGGTAGAAGGTCTTTATATTAGTCGTGATCATGGAGGTTTTTATAATTTAAGTGGAATTGCCTCCGATAATACTAAATTCTCTCGAGATTTCCTTTGGGGGCATATCTCTTTAAACGAAAATCGTGATCATTTTGAAACTAGTTTATCTCTAAGAGGAAGTTATTATCGTCATAATCATTATGTTGATTTTTTCCCTCCGGGAACAGTGTTAACTTTTCCTAATAGTAATGAGCAATTTTCTTTTCCTTATGGTATTCGTTGGAAGAGAGAGGCAGAAATTTTAAATTTTACTGGAGAGACTAAGGTTTCTTGGTATTCAGAGAAGACAAGAATTACTGCAGGATTAGTTCTGAGCAATCAAAACTTATATAATGTTAAATTTTATGAAAATGTTCTTCTTTGTACAGAAGGACTTCCATCATCGGCATGTTATCAAACACTTCCTTATCTTCAAAAGACGCCTACTCCTTATCTGCAAGAAATTCCAGAAGAACATAGATGGTTAAAAGAGGCCAATCGATTCTATAATTCTCTTTATTTGCAAGGAGAATGGGGCCCATTATCTTGGCTTAATATTACTCTTGGTGGTCGTTGGGATAAATACAGTGATTTTGGTGGAAATACTTCTTTAAGAGCAGGGCTTGTTTTTAATCCATATAAAAATTTTTATACTAAATTTTTATATGGAGAAGCTTTTAGAGCACCATCCTTTTATGAATTATACCTTAGAATGTGTCCTATTAATCCTATCCATGGAAATACCAGTTTAAAACCGGAGAAAATGAGAGCCTATGAATTTACTTTAGGATGGGAGAATAGTTCATGGCAAGTAGGTGCGACTTTTTATCATCAAGAATATGAAGATATGATTTCTCTCGTTCCTTACTCTTTTGGTTATATTTATGATAATTTATCGAAAAATGCACACACAGATGGTTTCGAAATAGAAGGGAAATTTGTTTGGGGAATAACTAGAGAAAATTATATTATTTTAAATTATGCCTGTCAAGATACAGATGGTCTTGATACTCCATTAGAAGCATATAATTTAGCTACTTTTAATTTAAATTATCGTTTGAAGCCATGGTTAAATTTAAATTTTCTGAGTCATTATGTTGGTAAAAGAGGTTATCCTAAAATTGAGGATTATATTGTTTCTAATTTTGTTCTTTCTATTTTTCAACCGCGATGGGATTTATCTTTCGCTATATACAATATTTTTGACAAAAAATACACTTTTCCTGATGTAACTTCTAGGTATCCGGATAACTATATCAGACCAGGAAGGACAATAAATGTTAGATTTACTTGGTATTTTTAAGTAAATGATAAAATTTTATTTCTTTTTTATAATATTTTTTCTATTAAATTCCGGCACAATTTTTGCCAAAAAAATTACTGTATTTTTCCGACCGGATATTAAACTTTACCAGATATGGGCCCGCAATATAAAAACTGAATTCCAAGATAGTGTAATTCTCATCCCTGTTTCTGCTAAAGATGATAATTCTCTATCTATAGCAGATTCTGATTTTATTGTTTCTTTTGGTGATAGAGCTGCTCAGCAAATAGGCAATTCCCCAAATAAAAAAGCTATTTTTTTAGTGAGTGATCCACGTTTTTGCGAAAAGGCAGATTATTGTTTAACTCTGTTTCCAGATCTAAATATAACTTTATCTCAAGTAAGAAGAATTTTTCCTAAATTTCCTATAAAACTTGTAGTAACGCAAAGAACAAAAGATTGGGTTGAAATATATAAAAAAAGTTTGCATTCTAATTTAGAAATACAAAAGTTAGATGTTGGAGAAATTAGAGAAGATTTAAGGAAGATATTTAAAAGTAAGTCCGTTATAGTTTTATTACCTGATCCAGTCTTTTTGCAAGAAAAGATTCTTCGAGAGATAGTGCGTCTTAGTTTTATTACTAAGTGTCCTGTTGTTGGTTTTTCTAAGAAAATGGTAAACTACGGAATATTAATGTCAATAAATTATAAATATGAAGATTTTTTGCCTTTTATTATGAAAATAATTAAAGCCAATTTTAATAAAACTAAAATTGATATAACCTTTCCCTATTATGTTGTAGTTAATAAAAGAGTGCTTGATTTTTTTAATATAAAAATTCCAAAATCTAATAATATTATTTATGTTGATTAGAAAATTAAAAAAATTTTTGAATAACCAATCTTTATTAACCAAAATTTTAGTCGCATATTTGATTATTTTTGCTCTTTATTTATTGTTTTCTTTCAGTTTATCTTCTTATTCTCTAAGAAAATCGCAAGAATTATTTATTAAACAAATTGCTGATAATTTTATAGACTCTATATCAGAAGATATTGAACTTTATTTGTTGACTAGGTTAGATATCTATTTAAAAAATGTTACGAGAAAAATAAATGATGTTAAATATATTTTAGGTTTGTATGTTTATGATCAAGACGGTAAAATAATATATGTTTATCGTAAACAAAAATATTCTAATGTTCACTTTAATATTAAAGATCAAGGTTTCCTTACGTATAAGGATAAAAATGTCGGAAATATTATGGTCTTTTCCAGAAAAATTGATATTGTAGACCAGGAAGCCGGTTTACCTATCTTACATAAGACAGGATATATAAGAGTTGATTTTTGGCAAAACTATTTTGATCTTATACGAAAAGATTTAGTGAAAGTGAATTTTTTGGCTTATATTTTGTTTGCAATTTTAGCCTTTATTTTAGCTTTTTATTTTTCTAAATCGTTAACACAACCATTGCATAAATTAACCCTTGCAGCTAAACGTGTACGTCAAGGTTCTTTTGCTATAGAAGATCTTCCTCCATCAACTCGTTTTAAAGAATTTAACGAACTTATTGAAGCCTTTCGAAGCATGATTCAGGCCATAAAGCTTAGAGAAGAATCTTTGCGACAAGCCGAAGAACATTTTCGTATCGTGGCTGATTTTACTTCTGACTGGGAATATTGGAAAGGACCAGAAGGTACTTTTCTTTATATTTCTCCATCCTGTTTGAAGATAACCGGTTATCCACCAGAGGCCTTTTATAAAGATCCTTCGCTTTATGAAAGGATTATCCACCCCGAAGATCTTCCCAGGTGGCATCGGCACAGAAGACAGGCCCACGTAGAAAATAGACAAGTAAAAGATCTGGAGATTGAATTTCGCATCATTCGGGCGGATGGCAAAATTTGCTGGATATCTCATGTTTGTAACTTGGTTTACACCAAAGAAGGACGGTTTATGGGATATAGAGGTAGTAATCGTGATATAACCTATCGTAAAGAATTAGAAGAAAAGATCTTTCAAACTGAAAAATTAGAATCTATTGCACGGCTAGCTGGAGGCGTGGCTCACGATCTTAACAATCTTATGGCTGCGGTGGTAGGACATGCCGAGTTGTTAAATATGAAACTCCCTCCAGAGGCCAAGGAAAGGGAACACGCTCGAAAGATCCTAGATGCGGCCCAGAGGGCTAGTATGCTGGCCGAACAATTATTGACCTACGCGCGCGGGGGGAAACCGAAATCTACACACGTTGATTTGAATAAGGTCATAAAAGATGTTTTGAGTATCCAAGAATCTAGTCTGCCAGAAGCGGTACGCCTGGAACTCAACCTCAATCCTGAACTTTGGCCGATTTATGCTGACCCTGGCCAAATATCACAAATTATTATGAATTTGACCCTTAACGCCGTGGAAGCCATGAAGGGGAACGGTATTTTAGAGATAACTACGACTAATTTGGTCTTAAATACACCTATGGGGGGGGATATACCCTCGGGTAAATATGTTTTGTTGAAGGTTTCTGATACCGGTTGCGGGATGGATAAGGAGACGATGAGCAAAATCTTTGATCCATTTTTTTCTACCAAAGATTTTGGACGGGGGTTAGGCTTAGCTGCGGTTTATGGAATTGTACGCAATCACGGCGGTCATATAATAGTACAGTCTACCGTGGGAAAAGGGACCACCTTTGAAATCTATTTTCCGGTGATCGAAGAGATCGAGGAAGAGACTGATTAATCACTTTTCAAAGATAAAAAGTTCAGTACCTCTCTTATCAATTCACGTAAAGGTTCACCTGTTTTTTTGGCTTTTAGCCCTTATTGCTAGGAAAAATTTGAAAAAGTCTTATGAGAAGACAAAATTGGTCTTCAAAATAGGAATCAAGAGATCTTTTTGGAGATGAATTCAACGGTGTTTAACCTTTCGAGGAGGTCTTTTAAAGTCAATTCTGTATAGACGCGGCAATCCGTCCTTAGAAAATCGTAGGCCACTTTGAGGGAAGGTTGGCGGGGAGGTTCGTGGGGTAATTTGCCCATTAAAGCCTCTTGGATCTCGGCGATCAGGATCCTTGAGGGATCTTTGCTGGGAAAGAATTGGTCCTCAAATTCAAATATTAAGGAAGCCTCTTTAAGCTGTTGGATGATCTTTTCTAGTTCAAAAGGGGAACACTCTAAATTTCGGACCAATTCGGCTTCGTTTGGTGCAGGAAGTCCTTCTCGGTGTTTTTGGTAGACTTCAATCAATATACCCAGTCCGATGAGAATAGAGGCTTGATTTTTCATATATCGGTAGTGGGCAAGGACAAGGTCCTTTTGTTCGAGTACGCCAGCTATTTCGGCCCCAAAGAGCATCACTCCCCAGTTCATAAAGAGCCAGAGCAGAAAGAACGGGATGGCAGAAAGGGAACCATAAAGTTTAGAATAGGCCACCGCCTTAGAGGTATAAATAGTATAGATAGTGGCCACAAAGAACCAAAGGATTCCACCAAAGATGGCTCCGATAAGGGCTGGCATAAAATGGATTTTTTTGGCTGGTAGATAGATAAATACTCCGAAAAATAGAAAAGCGATGGAGAAAAAGGTCCAAAATCGGGCAAAAGAGGAGAAAAGGGTTACTCCTTTGAAGCCCAAATGGGTAAGGTAAACGGTGGCACCTAAAGGTAGGGCGACTAAGATAGGTCCAAGGGTAAGTCCCAGCCAATAAACGGTGATCTTTTGGAGAAAGGAACGCTGGGTCTTTACACGAAATATTTTATTGAGGACATCTTCAAGCTGCATCAGCAGCCCTAAAGCCATAGCCATAAAGACCATCATGCTAGCCGCTCCGAGAGGAGCCGTCTGGGCATGATGGATCAAAGTAATGATGGTACTTTGAACTTTAGAAAGGGCTCCGGGATTTAGAAATTTGGAAAGGGCCTCATTGATCTCAGCGATGATATCTTCGGTGCCGATAAAAAATCGTACCACGGAAAGGATAAAGGCCAGAAGGGGTACCAAGGCAAAAACAGTATCATAGGTTAAGGCTTGGGCATAAATAAGGCACCGATCTTGCCAAAAACGACGAAAAATTTCCTTAATTAGAATTTTATTTACCATTTGATGTTTCCGGCCTCAGAATTAACTAAAATAAACCTGCTTAGAAACGTTTTTCAAGAATCGGTTTAAAATTAATTTTTTTTTAGAAAAATTTTGCAAATTTGGCAGAGAGGGGCCAAGGAGATTTGAAGTGAGTATAAGAGAAAGACTAATAATCAATGTCTTTGACGTCAGCGGTGACCACCCGAGCGGTAATAAAGATTAACAATTCGGATTTATCTTTTTGATATTCTTTGTTCTTAAAGAGATTTCCTATTCCGGGTAGATCGCCCAGCCCAGGGACTTTGCCGTGGCTTTCGGAGAGGTTTTCGGTCATGATGCCTCCGATGACGATCGTTTCTCCGTTTTCCACTAACACCTGACTTTTAGCCGAACGGGTAATAATGGTCGGTACACCATTAACGGTATTACTAAAATCCGGAGCACTCTTTTCTGTTTCGATTTCTAAGGTAATACGATTGTCAGGGGTTACATGGGGAATAACCTTTAGGGTTAAGCCAGCATCGATAAATTCGGTAGAAATTCCGTCTTGAGTCTGTTTGAGATATGGAATTTGGAAACCTTGTTTTATTTCCGCTTCAAGGTGATCCATAGTAATGATATGAGGAGTAGAAATAATTCTGGCCAAACCTTCCTCTTCCATAGCGCTAAGCTGAACATCCAAAAGCATAGCGGAATGAGTACTCAAACGCCCCAAAGTAAAACCTAAAGTAGTAGTGGGGCTTGAGACTCCCAAATCAACAACGGCCATGCCTGGGATAAAGAATTTGGGTTGGGTTAGAGCGGTTCCTGGAGTGATAGCGGTTGGGGTTTCACCCAATTCTTCCCCGCTAGTTATTTCTGTTCCAGGGGTAATACCGCTGAAGGTGTGTTGGGTAACCTTCCATGCTGCTCCGGACCATTTTATGCCCAAGCGCCGCTCAAGATTATTGCTTATTTCAACGATACGGGCCTCAATAAGGACCTGTTTGACTGGTTCATCAAGTTGAGCAATAAGATCTTCTGCCTTTTTAATTACTGTTGGAACATCTTTCAGGATAATTTTGTTTGTGCGTTCATCAAAGGTAACACTCCCTCTATCTGTCAAGAGGCTTTCTATTTGTTTGACTAAATCTGCAGCTTTAGCATAATGTATTTGTAAATAAACCGTCTTTAATGGTGCGGCACTTTCTTCCCTTGATAAAGCTTCTTTAATTTTTGCCAATTGTTCTGTTTCTGTCAATAAAGTTGATAAGGGAGCTATTCTAATAACATTTCCTGTTTTAACCATCCCTAGCCCTTTAGAGGCTAATACTAAATCCAAAGCTTGATCCCATGGTACATTCTGTAAAGATAATGTTATTTTTCCTTGTACGTCGTCACTTAATACTAAATTGAAACCGCCAATTTGAGCTAGTAACCTAAGAATATTCTTTACGTCTGCATTTTGAACATCAATAGAGACTAATTGTCCGTGATAATTGTGTTTACTTAAAGGAATATCTATTTTCTTAGGACTCGATGGTATTTTAAAAGGCAAATCAGAAGAAGCATTTTCTGGATCTTTATTGTTTTCGTATATCTCAATAATAAGTTTTGAATTTTCTTCTTTGTAATGATAAGAAATTTTTTTGTTACTTTTTAATTCGATTACTAAATCTTCGTCTCGAAGGCTGGCTTCTATGGCATTTAATGGTCCTCTTTGTATATTAGTAGGCCAATTAGCTATTCTAGTAGAAGTTTTTGGGAGAATTAAGATTATTTTTTTGTCTTCTTGTTTGGTTTTATATTTTGGTAATTGATTAAAATCAAACATTATGATAGCTTTGTTTTTTAAATTATTAACAGTTAGTTTTTCTAAAATATATCCAGCAAATGTTATTTTCGATATAAAAAAGATAATGCCTGCTAATATAATAATGTATACTTTTTGGCTATTATTCATTTTCTTCCTCCGCAGGCCTTAATTTCAGTATTATTTTTCTTTTAGTGATTCTTCCAGTAAAGTCCATGGCTTTTTCCTCTATGATAATCCTATCATTTGTAATAGCCTTTATTATTCCATTATGTAACCCTATAGGAGTTCCTACTTTAACAAAATATCCTTTTCCTGTATCATCTTCCAATATAGCAATTTTTTGATCTTTAGTTTTGATTATACCAACCAATTTTATTTCACTTATATCTATCTGTTCTAAAGGAGATCTAATTTTTTTACTTTTTTCATTTTCTTTTCCTTCATAAATAAAGGGTCTAAAAGGATCTGGCTTGTTAATTGGATTGTAAGAATATTTATCGGTTTCAAAAAGTAATTTCCATATACTTGTCAAATCTTCCTTTTTCTTTGTATTTATTGCTAATGCCATTAATGGTATTAGCAATATTAACATCCAAGAAAAGAAAATAATTTTATTTTTTCTTTTTTTGTTTCTGTTTTTGTTCATTTTGTTCCTGTTCGGTCAAAAATCTAAAGGTTTCCAATGAACAATCAGCAGTTACTATCCATTGATTCTCTTGTTCTTTTGGATTATAGAAAACTATTTTTTTTGTAATAACAATTCTTTCTAGTTGTCTTATATTGTCTATGAATATCATAATCTGATGGAAAGGTCCTTCTACTTTTATTTCTATAGGTATTTTGGCGTAGTAATCTTCTTTTATTTCATTTTTTGGTTGAAAAGATAATATTTTTAATCCTGATTTTGTTGCCTCTTTTGAAATAGAAGTTAGTAACTCAGGTATTTCGTTGGTGGTCGGTAATAATTTCTGTGCTTTTTTTAATATTAATTCTTTTTTTTCTATTTCTTTTTCTAATTTTTTAGAAAATGCTTTATTAAATTGTATATTATGTAACTTTACTTCTAGGTTTGTTTTTTCTTTTTTTAATTTTTTAATCTCTCCTGTTGTAGGAAAAAAATAAAATCTGAAATATAGAAAGCTTGGTAATATAAATAACATTACAGCGATGATAATTTTATCACGTTTGGATAGATTTTTCCAATAATTTAGAAGCTTTTCTTTTATTTCGTTTATTTTATTATGATTTTTTAGTATCATTTTTCAAGTTTTCGTTTTTTATTGTTAATTTTAAAACAAAGTTTACTAACTCATAATTTTTAATTTTTTTTCTTTGGGTTTTTTCTAACGTGATTTGACTAAATTTTTTGCTTTCCTCTAGTTTTTTCATATATTGAGCTATAGTTGTAAGATTAAGAGCGAATCCTTCCATTTCTATATTGTTTAATTCGGCAGTATACCTTGTTAAATAAATTTTATTGTTCGGAAATTTGGTAATAGTTGTGTCAATTAATTTTACAATTTTTGATCTATTTTTTTGTAATTTTGCAATAGCTTTAATCCTAATATCTATATCTTTTTCTGTCTCTTTTAGTTTTCTTAATTGAATCATTAATTTATTTTGTTGTTTAATCTCTTGTTGTAGTTTTTGGACTTTATGTTCAATATCATCTTTTTCTTTTTTAATGTAAATTCCAGATACAATTAATGCAATATAAAATATTGCTAAAAATATACAATAGATTTTAATGTATAACTGTTCTTTGCTTTC
>JAMOVR010000055.1 GCA_027061945.1 Candidatus Heimdallarchaeota archaeon | reverse complement strand
TCAAAGAAGAAATAATATAAACCATTGCGGATATAAAAAAGACGACCAAACTAAACCTGATACCCTAAAAAATGATTTAAAAAAGATAGCGAAAGAAATAGAAACTATTTTAGCAAGTTATAATTAACAAGTTAACATCTCAAAACTAATAATAGTAAACTGTTAAAATAATGACCTAATGAACAAACTCTCTCAAAGATCAATTAATAAACAGGAGTTTCTGGCTGATGGACATTAAAAGGCCGGCCTTGTTTGTAATTATGAATCATGAGCTTACGCAATCTCAAAAAGAGGCGGCGGCCGCTTTTGGCATAAAAAACATTATCTCTTTGTCATCAGAACTAAGTCAGCTTTGGTGCTCTATACCTCCTGAACTTGAAGGCATAAGGGATTATCTCCATCCCATAAAAAAATGGGTGGGCAATAATGGCAATCCAGGCGACTATGCCCTGATACAAGGTGATCCAGGAGGCTGTTTCATCCTTGCCAACTATTGTCTTGTACGTTCCATAGTGCCTGTTTATTCAACCACCAAAAGGGAAGCAGTGGAACAGAAGATGCCGGATGGTACAGTCAAAATGGTCCGCATATTCAAACACGTAAAATTCAGAAAGTATGGCAGTTGATCACTCAAAACCGTAATCTTCAATGGAAATGGATTCAGCCAAAAAAAAGATTATAAAGGAAATATCTAAAATATTGTTGGAACATGGCTGTAGCCTTGCTGTCATTTTTGGCTCTTTTGTAACAAGGCAGCAATATAGGGACATAGACATTATGGTGGCCATGAAGGGAGGGCGACCTCCTGAACCTGAGGAAACGCTATATTTGGCTCAACTTATTGAAAAAGCAATAGGCAAACCTTGTGATATAATAAGTATCAATGCTCCAAATGTGCTGCTGCAGGCAGAAATAGCCAGAAATGGAATTCCAATAATTCTACAAAACAAAGATTTATGGGAAGAATTCCGTTGGCGAGCCTGGATAGATGAAAAGGATTTTCGCCCTCTAATTGAAAAATTTTATGAAAAAAGATTTGGAATTAAACAGAGACAAAATACTTAAGCTGATTGGCCTTTTTGATGAGGCAATGACAGAACTATCGCTCCTGAAAACGGAGCCTAAAGAAAAGATTATAACAACACGAGACAAATATGTGCTTGAGCAGCTCTTTTATCGCATTGCCATGATATCTATTGATCTTTGCTTTCACATAACAGCCTCTCTATGCGGAAAGGTGCCAGACACCTATAAAGGCTGTTTCAAAATACTGGCAGAAAATAGAATAATAAGCCCAGAATTGGAGAAAAAACTTGGACAATTAGCAAGCTTGAGAAATCTCATTGCTCATGTCTATTGGGATCTTGATTATGAAAAGCTTTATAACTATTTGAATCACCTTGATACGTTAAATGCTTTCAAAAAATCGATTCTGAAATTGATACAATAAAAATTCTTGCAACTTTCACTAATTATTCTATTTTTAAAAATTTTAAACAATATTTTTAATTCACATTCTTCTAATTGCAACCTTGCAATTCTTTTTTACCCACCACCTATACTTTAGAATTCTATCAAAACTTTTCAGGAAATATGCTGAATCTAAAATCATAGGACCAGCCATATAAAAATGTCATGCGCATCTATATCACGACACAAGGAGCAAAAATTGTAAAAGAAGGAGATATTCTCAAAGTCAAAAAAGAGAATAACACTTACAAAACCATCTTCTTTCATAAAGTAGAACAGGTGCTCATTTTTGGAAACATTTCCCTAACAGCCCCTGCCCTGCATGTATTGCTGAAAAACAATGTGGACACCGTCTTTCTTACCAGAAATGGGCGATATCTAGGTAGGCTGGCATTGCCAGAGAGTAAAAATGTCTTTTTGCGCAAGAAGCAGTTTTTGCTATTGGAAGATAAGGACTTTGCCTTGCGGATAGCTAAACAGATCGTAAAGGCCAAAATGTTGAGCATGGCCACTCTGTTGATGAGAATAAAACGCACCAAAAAACAAATAATCTGCCATAATAAAGCCAAAGAGATCAAGGATTTGATCCAACGCTTAGACCATGCTGCCACCTTGGATTCTTTAAGAGGATATGAAGGCAGAGCAAGCTCCATATATTTTTCTGCCTTGAAATATGGGTTCATACAAGACTTTGGGTTTAGCCGAAGGGTGCGAAGGCCGCCTACAGATCCAGTAAATGCTGTGCTTTCCTTACTCTATACCATGCTTTTTAACAGAGTTTACTCAGCAATACGCAGCGCCAACCTTGACCCATACCCCGCTTTTCTGCATGTTCCAGACTATGGACGCCATGCCTTGGTCATGGATTTAATGGAAGAATTTAGAGTCATAATTGCAGATACTCTCACCCTATCTCTTTTCAACTTAAAAATCCTTCAAGACAAGGACTTTGAGATTCAAAACGTTCCAAAGCCTCAATCTCTACATACTGAAAAGTCTCCATTATCCACTAATCAACCAGATGTAACCCAAGATCCGTTAGGCCTGATTTCCGATACCAATTCAAATGATCTTTTTGACACACCACCTCAACGCATGACTGAAGCTGGCCTTGATACAGCTCAAGACAATTCGGGCAAACGCCCGGTCAAGTTGACTTCTCAGGCTTTTAAAAGGGTAATAGAAAACTTTGAAAGAAAACTTACCACAAAATTTTTCTATGAACCTTTGCAGCAGCAAATTACTTATGAAGATGCCCTTTATGCCCAGGCTAGGCAGTACAGAAAGGTCATAGAGGGTGAAGCCGCTCTTTATGAACCTCTTCTCTTAAAATGATAATTGTAATTGTATATGACATAACCGATAACAAACGGAGGACTAAACTGCATAAGTTTTTGAAAAATTATGGCATTCCTACTCAATATTCTGTTTTTGAATGCAAAATAGACCAAATTGAATTGAAAAAAATCAAAAGATACTGCAAGGAACATCTAAACGCTGATGAGGACTCTGTGCGTATTTACAAAATATGTTCACGCTGCATGAGCAATGCAGTGGTGCAAGGCAAAGGCATAAAATTAAATGCACTAGACTGGGAGATTATATAATGCACATGTTGGCTATTTATGACATATCAGACAATAAAAGGCTCAACCAAGTAGCCAAGATTTTAAAAGGCGTAGGAACCAGAGTACAGAAATCAAAATTTGAAATAGATGTCACCAAAACACAATTCAAATCCTTGCAGACAAAAATTGCCGATATTATCGATCCAGAAGAAGATGGAGTAAAATATATCCCTTTGTGTCCAAAATGCAGAGGCAAAATTGAGATAATAGGCTTGGGAAAATATATTGACCAAGATGAAGATTTTTATGTATTTTAAATTCAAGTACTGCACTTTGTGCAGACTCCTTGCCCAAATAACGTTCTTTGACAATTTGCTGAAATTAATTAAAAACATCTAATTAAAGAACTGAGGTCTGCTAAAAACAAAAAGTGTTTTGTTATCAACTGGTTACCCTGCCGTATTTTTCTTAATTCCACGTCTTTTTGCGAACATTGGATATTTTTCTTTCAGGTCTGCAAAAATTTTGCTTAAATACCTAGTTACATCGGCTCATGAAAAGGCCGCAGTTCGAATTGACCCGAATTGAGAGGGGATTACGACTTTAATGATTTT
>JAMOVR010000054.1 GCA_027061945.1 Candidatus Heimdallarchaeota archaeon | reverse complement strand
TATAATTCACTTATCACAATATCTTATCCCTGCATCAAAACTTACACCAACCAGTGGAACACCAAGCTTCGAATATGTTAAGGCTGTTGATCTAAAAGAAGGAATGAAAGTAATTGGAATCCTCGACTGGTCCGATTCATCACAAGACTGGGACTTATACCTATTAAGCGACTTATCCAATGTAAGAACTGACCAATTCAAATATGCTGCAGCTACTCTTAATAAGCCAGAAGTAGGAACAGCCGTAATAACTACTGCTGGCAAGTATTATGTTGCTGTAGACTTCTACGGTGGTCCCAAGACTGATTCTTACATCTGGTTAGACTTCGTAGCAAGCCAAGCAATCCTAAGCGAAGCACTCAACCCCAACGGACAAACAATAACATTAACAAGCGAAGGAGAATTCTTAGTACAAGCTCAATTATATGGGTTTAACACACCACCCGTCGAATTAAAGGTTGAGGTCGACAATAGTGCTCCAAAAGTCACTCCAATATACAATGTAGATACCAGCGGAGACAAAGCACTTGTTGGAACACTATTTGATGAGACAAATATGACTGGAACCATTAAATTCGATGGAACCGTGATTGACAATATCAATGTTGAAGGCTTATACAATATATACGTAGATTCTAACAAATTCACAGGGTACGAAAACCACACTGTCGAAGTAAGTGTAACTGACATGCTAGGAAGAACCACCACCTATTCATGGAATGCTCA
The DNA here is from genome assembly GCA_027061945.1 of Candidatus Heimdallarchaeota archaeon. Lineage (GTDB taxonomy): Archaea > Asgardarchaeota > Heimdallarchaeia > Heimdallarchaeales > JAJRWK01 > JAJRWK01. The sequence goes on along the minus strand of JAMOVR010000054.1, from coordinate 2,926 downwards.
TAAAGCAGACACTGAACCTCCAAAGATCACCACACCTGCAGGAGATCACACTATTGAACCAGGACAATCTATAACACTCAAATGGGTAGTTGAGGACAATGCCGGAGGTGTCTTTGAAATCTATGTTGACGGTAACTTGGTAAAGAGCGGTCAATTCAATGCTCCTTCTGACACTATCAGTTATGTGTTTACATCATCAACAGAGGGTGCTCACAACGTTACAATCGTATTGACCGACATTGGTGGAAACCAAGTTACTGACACCTCAATTATCGTTGTAGAAGCAAAGGGCGGATTCTTACCATTCCCATGGTTCACATTCTTTGCTTCACTCATGGTCTTGACAATTGCAATCTATAGAAAAAGACGTTAAGGCATTATAATCCTGTAAAAATACCATAAAACCACTCAGAAGGGGCTTGTCCCCCTTCTACTTTTTTTCATATTTTTTGTTCCAATCATTAAGTTTTATTTAAATTATTCCTAAAAAATCCCAGTGATAAATGGAAAATACCTTAAAATACTACAATCCTCTCCTCAAGGACTTTTGACCACGTTTTGTGAAGATGGTAGTAAAGCCAACGTAATTATATGGTATTATGTAGAAAATAACCATCTTTACATTGTTACTCATAAAAATTCTAAAAAAGTGCATCATCTTAAAAAAAATAATTATGCATGTTTAACAGTTCACTATGATAACCAAATATACCGTTTTTGTGGTAAAACAAATTTTCTCACCAAAGATGATCCTAAATATAAAAAAATAGCGTATCATGTATGGGCACTTCATCCTACGTACTATGGACCTTTTGAAGAAGTTTTCAGTACATGGCTACAAACAGATATTATTATAGATATTGAAGTAGAAAAAATCACGGTAAAATAAAATAATAAAATTCTGGGGATAGGTTATTAAATGACGGAGATAATAATTAGGGAGTATGAAGACCAAGATTTTGACCAACTATTACAGTTAAACCTTGAAGATCAGAGCAACTGGTTTTTTGGAACTCCCGACGGGACTCTTTCACAAAGAAAAGCTAGATGGGAAGAACTTACTCCTTACGAAAGATGGTTGCATGGAGGATGGTGGTTAGATCCAGAAACTCTAAAACTTTATATTCATGTAATCAAAAAAACGGGTAGTAAAATTTTTGTTGCTGAACATAATGAACAGTTAATTGGAGAATGTGACTTATCAATAGGGTTTGATCCGGAATTTGGGCAATTAAGAGGCCACTTAATGTGGTTATTAACCAAACCTACACATAGAAAAAAAGGTGTAGCACAGAAATTACTATCCCACGCCATGACCTACCTAAAAACAAGAAATGCTGAAGAACTTTTTACTGAGGCGGAAGATGAGAGGAGTGAGAACCTATACAAAAAAATAGGCTTTATTCAAAAGACAACAATTGTAAAAAAATTTCTTAATAATCCTGTAGGTCTCGATGAGGGGCTCATAGAAAGATTAGATGAGAGATATAATCTTAAAGAGATCAAATTTGATGAGATTCCTTTTAATACACAGATACGAATTCTGGGGACCTATTATACACCCATATGGGATGTTTATAGATGTGAATCACTTCCAGAGTTATATGATATTTTAGGTGTTCCTGTACCAGATCCCAAACCAGTTGAAATTATTGACAAAAGGGATAATACTAAGTATTATGGGATCTTAGATCAAAATCCACGGTTATGGATCCCGAAAAAGACATCGATGCTAATAATCAAAGAATTAATTTTCTTGCTAATTACTGAGTCTTATTATGAGGCTCATGGCCCTGAATTATTGCTTCAATACTATTCTAAAAATAATCCCCTTGTAGAATTCATTCAAGATCTAAACGGAAAGACAGAGACCTTACCGTTATATTATAAAAGATTTTGAAAACGAAGTATTAATTTCGTAAAAAAGTGTTTTTTATTTTATAATTAATTAAGTTTGAATCATATGTCATTCCTTTATATATTTTTTCTATTAATAAGATAAAATTAGTTACTGCTTAGGGGTTGAGTTTTTTAGTAAGTTCCTATAATTGAAAAATGATGGCTCCTTCAGACACGTCTTTTTCGCTCTTAAAAGAATTAGGACTAACAGATAATGAAATAAAAATATATGAAGCAATCTTGGGAAATGGACTAGTAACTATTGGTGAGATCTCTGTTTTAACAGGCTTGGACTTAGATGTAGTTAATACTTCACTATCAGATCTTCTGGCAATAAGATTAGTCAAATCCGTAAAAGGAGGACTTACTCGTTATTATGCAACACTTCCCTTCTTATCCGAAATGTTAATCGGGCAAAAAGATATGATCTTATCATTACAAGGAATAATTGAACAAGTAAAAAATATCCATGAACATTTTATTTCATCAAAAAAGAATATCTCTGGAGTTCTTGTTCCAAAAACTGCTGAAGAATTCGCAGAGACCTTAAAATCTAATCTAATAGAGCCTGTCATAACAGTGTCTGAAGGAGCTCGAGAAGCAATTGATTCCTTCCTTACTAATATCGAAAATTTACTTGAAAAAGAAATCATTAATGAATTTTCTCAGTTAAAAAATGACCTTCACAAGGCCTTAGATCTGCCAACCCACCTTTCACAATCTTTTGCGCATTTACAAGCTCAAGGTTCAACGATTATTGAACAACTATTAAGAACAAGAAATGCGAAAGTATTTTCAATTCTTAAAAAAGTCAACTCAGAGATCAAAACAAGTATTGATCAATATAGGAAAGAAATGGAACAAACAATTAACGATACGGTGGATGCAATTCATCAAATGCAAACTATTTCTGCTCAAGAAATAAATAAGTTTGGTGAAAAATTAGAAGCTTTTACTAATAACATTGAATCTACCCTTCTAAAAGGAAAAGAAACCATGCAATTAATTGAAAATGAATTAAAAAGTT
>JAMOVR010000053.1 GCA_027061945.1 Candidatus Heimdallarchaeota archaeon | reverse complement strand
GTAAAAAAGCTATTAAAGCAGGCTATAAAGATGCAATTCTTGACATTGGATTGAATGTTCCTCAAAATGGCACCCGTGTATTTGCTGCTTTGAAAGGAGCAGTAGACGCAGGTATGGAGATTCCTCATAGAGAAGAAAAATTACCCAGTGAAGAAAGAATCCAAGGACAACATATCGCGGAGTACGGTAAATTATTAGCAGAACAAGACAAAGATCTTTATAAAAAAGTCTTTTCAGCTTATACAAAAGTCCGGCTAAAACCAGAGAACGTACCCAAATATTTCAAAGAAACAAAGAAAAAAATTGATAAAGAGTTCTAAAGGAAGGTAATGAAAAATGAGTAGCAAGGTAAACCTCGATGAATGGGTTCCCAAAACTAGACTGGGTCGCATGGTCTACGATGGAGAAATCACTTCTATCGATGAAATATTTAGACTAGGGTATCCTATTCGTGAATGGGAAATAGTAGATTTCTTACTTCCAAATCTAAAAGATGAAGTAGTAGATATCAAAGTAGTCCAGAAAGTAAGTGATGCCGGTAGAAAAAGACGTTTCAAAGCAACAGTGGTTGTTGGAAATGAAAATGGGTACGTTGGTGTCGGAGAAGCAAAGTCAAGAGAAATTGGTCCGGCTATTAGAAATGCAATATTAGAAGCAAAACTTAACATTACGCCCGTAAAACGTGGTTGTGGTTCATGGGAATGTGGTTGTGGAGGTCCTCACAGTGTTCCTTTCAGAGTAACTGGAAAACAAGGATCCGTAATTATCACACTCTATCCTGCTCCTAAAGGTCTAGGTCTTGTTGCTGGAGATGTTGCCAAGACGGTATTATCTCTAGCAGGAATTAAAGATGTATGGAGTAAAACATTAGGAGACACAAGAACCACGCATAACTTCGCTAAAGCCACTTATAATGCGTTAAAACAGACGTATTACTTGGCCCACCCCTCTGATTGGGCAAGGGCTTAACCTCGGGCATGAAAAAACTGAGGTGAATAAAAGTGAGTGTAAAAGCAAAAGCAACTGGTAAAATCTTTGCCATCATAAGAATCCGTGGTCGTCCCGGCTTTCCGTACTGGGTACAAGATACCCTTAAAATGCTGAGACTCCACAAACCTCAACATGCTGTCTTGTATAAAGACACAGACAGTTTAAGAGGTATGCTCCAAAAAGCCAAAGATCTTATTACTTGGGGTGAAATTGATGCTCCTACTTTGGCTTTGTTACTGAAAAAAAGAGGTCGGCTTACTGGTAATAAAAGGCTTACAGAAGAGTACATTAAACAAAATACAAAGTATTCTTCTTTTGAAGAACTAGCTGAAGCTATAGTTAAAGGAGAAGCTAGTATCAAAGATGTCCCTGGCCTAAAGCCAGTATTCAGGCTCCACCCGCCAAGAAAAGGATACAAAGACGTTAAACACCATGTAAACGAAGGCGGAGATCTTGGCTATAGAGGAGAAAAAATCAATGATCTCCTGAAACAGATGGCTTAAAAGGTGAACAAAAAATGATCAGGAAAAGACGTAAAGTACGTAAAATGCGTGGCGGCCGCCATCATGGATGGGGTCCAACCACTGGTCACAGAGGAAAAGGTATCCGTGGTGGAACTGGTGGTCTGAAAAGCCACAAAAAGATCAAGATAATTAAACTTCAAAAATTACAAAGAGAACCTCTTATTGGTAAACTAGGTTTCAAAAGACCACAAAACCGCGCTAAACCTACTAAAGTCATTAATATTAGCCACTTAAGTGCAGCTATGCCTACTTTAATAAAAGAAGGTAAAGCAGAGCTTAAAGATGGAAAATACCATGTAGATCTTACTAAACTTGGATATGAAAAACTATTGGCTCAAGGAAAAGCAACTTTACCCATGATTATTACTGTAGACATGGCAAGTGAAAACGCAATTGAAAAAGTAAAGGAAGCTGGAGGAGAAGTAATTCTCCCCAAGTAAAATCTAATAAATAAATTCAAATGATTTTTTTAGATTTTCAATAATGGTTCTAAATTTTTTTCAAACCATTCTTTTTTTTCGTCAGCAATTTTTGCTTTTACAAATGTAAATTCTCTGGGATCTAAGAAAAAAGATATGAATATTTTTTCTTCATCATCATAAATAACGATCGTTTCTTCACGCTCTTCTAAAGAGAGTCCATATTCATTTGCAATTTTATTAGCAATTTCTCTTCCTTTCTCCCAGCTAGGAAGTTTATATTTATACCGAACAGTCATATCATCACCTTTTGATTTATTTTTTAGTTGATCTTTTTCTATACAGAATACTGAACACAGGTAATGCGGCAAGCAAAACAAAGTAAGTAAAGCCAGTACTGAATGGGAGAGTGGTTTCAGTGTCTTCAGTAGAACCTATTGGGGGTACTGATGTTATTGGCTGTTTTGGATTGGGGTCTGTTACTATAAAATCTTCATTTGAGTTGTTTGTGTCTTTCCACAAGGGATCTCTTGATAATGATTTTCCATCTGTAGCTTCACCTGTAAATGTAGTACTCCCATCGGGTGCAGTTTCATCTCCCCATGCTACCGCGTCAATAACATTTCCTCTATTATCAACTAATTGTACATAATCCCCTGTGTTTGTTAAAGAAAATGATCCTAAAAGATCTCCATCAACACCATAAGCCTCTTTGAATAATGTAAAGTCTTGGCAGAAAACAACCGATGTTTTTGCTTTAATTATGAACCCATCAGGAAACATTGTTAGTGAAGCATCACCAGCAGCCCAACCTTCTATATATAGATCAAATGGGAACGTATTAGATATTTCAAAATACTCTCTTCCAGAATCTGTGCCTTCTGCGTCATAAAGGACTTCTGTTACAAGTAGTCTCCAGTCATCACCAGTATTCACTACGTTTACTTTAACCGTTTGACTAAATTCTTGCTCATTGTACGTTCCTTTAGCTGAAACCGTATGAATTCCGTTTTCATAGTCCTCAGTATTCCAATAAAATTCATAGTTTGTATCAGTAACTGCGGTGGCTGAAATCCATGCACCATTGTCTATACTATATTTTACATCTTGAACCATGTTTGCAGTAATGGACACTTTAATATTTCCTCTGACAACGTCTGCATTTTGTAGTGATAGTGAGACACCTACTGGCAAAGGCCATGGAGTACCTGCTTCCCAGTCAGAATTAAATACAGTCGTATAGTAACTTGCAATATCTTCTCCTACAACAGCAATACCCATGTCTCTATTTACATCAGAGGATCCATAACTACTTTCTGCAGGAGGTGCAGATCTCGGGGACCAATTTCCAGTATACACAAAGGTATACTTTCCGTCAATGATCCAATATTTAGCGTGTGTAAATCGGAAATCTTTGGTAGTATTTCTAACAGGAATTAGAGCTGCTGTGAGTTTCTTAGCTGCTGCTACTGTATCTATATCTTCAGTATATCCCACACGATCATGACTAATAAGTACTTTAATGTCTAAAGAAGGATTGCTTTTTTTAAGAGCAATTAAAGTATCTACAAAGTCAAATCTTGAGATCGTGTACATAGTCACATAAATCGACTTTTTGGCCTGCTTTAAATAATCAAAAACTACCTTATCTACATTATCAGGACCAATAAATGCCGTAGCATTATAAGTTCCTGTGAAATCTGTTGGCTGGAAATTGGTAGAATAATCTAAGCTATAATTTATGGAATGAATATCTCCAAAAAATAATGGATCTTTATTCATTGCTTGTAGTGTTCCTCCTGGTTCTCCTGATTCATCTGGAGCAGACATCTTCCAGTCTAATTCAAAAACTTGATCATAGTAATTTGTAAGTCCTTGATGTTGAATTACCATTCCTGCTTCCCTGTTATTATAAAACGCATTTGGCCCAAAATTAGCACTTGATAAGATTGTTACCTTTCCATCAATAGAAATAAATTTGTTATGTGTAAACGTCAGTCTTTCAGGATAACTATTATTTGCACCCATCCACCTAATTGGTATGCCTAACCCTTCAAAATACGATGTAACGTCATCTGTATCTAAGTCTTCATTAACGATTACTCTTACGCTAACTCCCCTGTCATGTGCAGCTACTAACCCCCTAACAATTGGTGATGGGTCTTTATCCCAAGATAAAGAGTCATTAAATTTTGAGATATATTGTGTTTCCACGTTAATACTTGAGTTTGCCCGTGATAACCAGTATTCATACACTCCTAAGGCATTATCCGGAGTGAAAATTGGTGTTAATGTCATTTGATCGACTACACTGTATACATCAAACTGAGGTGAGTATGTCTTTAACCCAATACCTGGTTGTATCTCCGGTAAAGACATAATTAATTTATGCTCACCACTATAAGCATTACTTATTAGAGCACTACTCCCAATATTAAAAAATAAAAAAACCAAGAGTAATGCACTAACTAACCTAGTTTTTGTAAGCTTCATTATATTACTCTAAGTTATTTATATATATTAAAAGTTTGACCCGCTCTTCTTTAAAACTAAAAACGTTTAAACCATGATGCGAAAAGGCTCTTTAACATCGGACAATATCAAATCATAAACATCAAGTCTATTAGCCGCGATCATACCATATCCTTTAGTAATTTCCGGTAAATATACTTCATCGTGAGGAATAACTTCTCCTTTTCTAAAAATAAGGACATTCCCTCCTAAATTATCAATAAATTTAGCTCCTACTGCGAAGTCATAAGTTTTTAGTTTAAATCTGACATCCATATAAGCATTTAATGCCCCTAATGCGACATAAGTAAGCTCTAATGCTGCAGAACCTAAGCAACGGATTAATGCCCTTCTTTCAAACTCAAAAACTAGCTTATACATTTCAGATTTATAAGTATATAACGAGATTATCGGAGACGCGTTATTATCAACAATTGTTACCATTGGGTTTCCATTTACTAACGCTTGGCTTTCTCTTAATTCATACATAGTATTTCTCCAAAAATCATATATTATCCCATTTTTTAATCCTTTAAATGTAGCCTCTTCAATATTTTCTGTAGGAATTATTGCGGCAGATACAACGCTAAAGGGGATTCTTCTTTTATAATTTGAAGAACCATCAAGTGGATCTAAAATAATTGTTACTTCTCTTTCACTTTTATTCTGTAGTTCAATCTCTCCTCTTTCTTCACTGATTACCCTACCACTAACTCCCATTGTATTTAAATTATGAATAAATTCATCTTCTGCTAATAGATCTATTCTTAGGGATTTATTTCCTCCATAATTGTCTCCAAGTTCGTCATAGATCGAATCGTCCTTCCCATGAAATTTTTCCTTCAAAAAATGACCGGTTCTAAATACAGCTTTTTTTATTTTTTCGAAGGTTATGAAATCTATGTCGTCCATGTTATTCATGATTGTTTCTATATTTATCCGTAAAGCTGTTTTGGTATTTTTAAGTTTTGCGGCCAATTGTTTATTATTAACCAATAATATTGATGTGCAATATTACACAAGATTAATAAACAATAATAACCAATATGTATATGATGTCGCAAGTAAGAGTGGCCCAACAGCCAAGAACAAAAATTAAAGTGCCTAAATCGGCCAAACCCATCCTCTACCTCCTAAATGAGCATGGAGTACTCACCCAAAAAGAAATACTTCAATTGCTGAATCTTCCTCCTAAAACAGCAAGATATGCACTTAAAAGATTAAAAGAGGAAGGAATCATTCAGTCTATACCAGATCTCATGGATATGAGAAGTCAGAAATATCGTATTTCAACTGAGAAAATAGATTATGAGACTATTCAAAGATTAATTAAAGATGCAGTGGATTATACATTAAAACACAAAAATGAAGTATTTAAAAACCCCTCAGCAATAAACTAATACTTTCATTCTTTATTTTTTCCCTTTAAAGGGTGAATAAAATGACAATTTACGGGGAATCAGATACCGAGGATTGTAAACAAATGAAAATTAAAAGAGATATTCTTAATAGTGTAACAAGAGCTACTTGGGGGCTTACAATTGATGAATTAAGTGAACAAACGCATTACCATAGAAATACTGTTTCAAAATATTTAATGATATTAGAAGCAATGGGTGTGGTTGATTATAAAACCTATGGAAAAACAAAAGTCTGGTTCCCCAGTAATTCTACATTGGAATTAAGGGCAAGAATGCCTCAAATCGTTTTAACTGAAATGGGACGAGTTCTTAGAAGACGCTTTCCAGATAAAGCGAAAGAAATTATCTATGAGTTAGCTAAAGAAGTAGCAGTAAAATCAACAGAAGAGCTTAAGAAAGCCTCTTTTCCCAATGAAAATTTTAATGTTGACATAGTTATTAACCATATATGTGATTTTCATCCAATACTTCTAGGAAATATGAAAGTAAAGCCCGAGAAAAAAGGAGATAAATGGATTGTTCATACTGAAGGTTGTTATTGTCACGGAGATCCATCCTTTGAAGAAGGATGTATGATTACCGCAGGAGGTATTGCGGGAATTATAGAAGCATTAGTAGGTAAGCCTATTGTTGTAATAAAGGAAAAACACTTACATTCAAATGAAAAAAACGGTACTTGTAGTTTTATTGTTAGGGTTGAAGATGAAAAAGAAAAGCAATCTAACTCTCAATAGATTAATTAACATTCACAAATTCAAACAAACATTTTTGTTTTTAATCTACGTTTTACTTATAATTTTGTTATTGTTGGTTTTATATTTTCTTTTTTTATGACTTCTAACATTTCTTCTTCGGTTAATTCTCTTTTTAATTCCGATGCGGCAACTATTGCAGCTTCAAACATATTTGTACCAAAGCTTCTACCACTTAGTCTAGGGGTGGTTGTTACAACATTTTTTATTCCTCTTTCTTTTAAAAATTCAAGGTCTGCCGAGGTAGTTGTATTTGTAACAATTAATTTGTTATCCATGTTTTCAGGAATATGCCGTCTTATGTAAAGAAAGTCACCTGCTATAATTGTAGCCCAATTAAACCACTTTTCCCATTTTGGTTCATTAATTACTTGTTTTGTCCCAGTTGGATATAACCAACTAAGCGGTAGTCTCCCAAGTATTGGAAGTAATGCTGTAGCTAATCTTCTTATTCCTTTTAATGTTTTTATTCTAATCGGAAGACCTAATGCAAACATGAAGTCTCCTGCTATAAATTCAAAACCATTGTTAGAAAACCCTTCAGTTAGTCCATATCTATCAACAGAACTAGTAATAAAAACTTTTTCCTGCTCTGGATTCAAATTAAATTCTTTAATAATAAATGGTGCTAGCTCTCTTTCTAAGGTTGTTTTTAGTCCTCCTCCATCTACGACAGGAGTGTTTTTCACGTCTTTAATCAGCTTTAATGCTCCATATAGCTTATACTTTTTATTTCCTACTCTGAGATAAAGGTCTGTTCCACCCACACCTAACGCATCTACGACACCATCATATTCTCTAAATTTCTTCCTCGCTTCTTCGGCATCGCCATCAGTACCTTCTCTACGAATCTCTACTTTTTTTCCCAATATCTCAACTATTGCTTTATTATCTCTAGTGGAACTTCCTAAACTAACACTCACGGCGACTTTATCAACCATTTAATACTGCTTAGTACTTGCTTTTTTAAATTAATACGTTCTATAAATCGACTAATCGCTGTATAATTAAAAGACCCACTTTCACATATAGAAAATATAACTCAAAAATATGTTTTTTGTAAATGCAAACAACTCCTGTTTTTAAGACGAAGAATAAAAATGTTTCAAGTAGTATTCGTATGCTTGATTCATTGCTCTCTCTAATCTTGCTTTATCATTCGGATCTTTGAGAATCCTTTCTAAATACCTTGTTATCTTAGAGAAAATCTCTTTAACCAATTCTTTTTGTTTATCTGGTGGTGCCTCTAATATATACGTTGCTGGCTTTTTGTTTTCTATTTGCCATTCTTTGAATGCTTTCCAAAAGAAACCTTTTGTTGCCAATAAAGATAATCCCGTATAATCTGAAATGACTTTGCTAATTGCTGTGACTCTTCTGTTTTGTTCGGGGACGATCTGTAGCTTTTGGAAACTGCTCTCAGATTCTTTGATTGCCATCTCATTAAAGCTGAAAGAACTCATATGTTTGTACAAACGCTGTTACTTCAAATATATTTCGTTTGTTTATTCATATCTTCATTTTTTTTATGAAATAACTTTATCCTTATTTAATAACCTATTTCATTCAATACCTTTATGATTTTCGTAGTTTTTATTTAAAATAAAGGTTCGTTTTCTGTACCCATATTCACTTAGTATTTTCGGGAAATATTTTGTGTTCATATAATATTTTACATTTGCAAACATATGATTTTAAAAGCAAAACAATTCTCAATTCAAATAGAATACAAAGTATTCTTCACGATGAAACCCTTCAAAAAAATAGGTGATAAAAATTGCAGACAGGAATTGCTGGATACGGCGTGTACGCACCAATGAATAGAATAACAGTAGATGAAATTGCTGGAGTATGGGGAGAAGACGGGGTTTCAAAAAGCAGAGGATTAAATGTTTTTGAAAAATCAGTTCCAGACCCTGATGAAGATACAATAACAATCTCAGTTGAAGCTGCAAGAATTGCTATGAAAATGTCTAGATTAGCGAGGGAAAAAATTGGAGCCGTTTATGTTGGCTCAGAATCGCATCCGTTCGCCGTATATCCTAGTGCTGTTCACGTGGCAGAAGCTTTAGGAGTAACTCCGCATGTCACTGCTGCGGATCTAGAGTTTGCTTGTAAAGCAGGAACCGCTGGAATGCAAATGGTATTTGGCCTAGTTGCTGGTAACATAATTGATGCTGGAATTGCAATAGGCGCAGACACATCCCAAGGACGTCCAGGTGATCCTCTAGAATATACTGCTGGAGCAGGCGGTGCGGCGTTTGTTATTGGAAAGGATAACTTAGTAGCAGAACTTGAAGGAACTTATAGTTTTACGACAGATACTCCTGATTTTTGGAGAAGAGAAGGAGCAATGTATCCTAGTCATGGAAGCAGGTTCACTGGAGCACCTGCATATTTCAGACATGTTATTAATGCTGCAAATGGTCTAATGGAAAAATTGGGTCTAACTATTAACGATTTTGACCGTGCTAGTTTCCATCAGCCAAACGGTGCGTTCCCTCTAAAAGCAGCCAAAATATTAGGTCTACCACTTGAAAAAATAGAAGATTCCTTGGCGGTAAAGTATATTGGAAATACTTATAGCGGGGCAAGTATCGTTGGTTTTGCCCGTCAACTTGACTTAGCAAAGCCTGGTGAAAGAATATTACTGGTAAGTTATGGAAGTGGTGCTGGAAGTGATGCTTTTAGTTTCATAGTAACAGATGCAATTGAAGATGCTAGAAAACATGGAGTACCTGTAGATAAAATGATTAGCAGGAAACGTTACATTAACTACGCGACCTATGCTAGATACCGCGGTAAAATCCGTATGAAATAAAAAACCCCGCTTTAATCCGTTTTCAATTAATTTATTTATTTCCTAAAAGTCTGAATGGAATTGAATTGAGCAAATAAAAATTAAAGAGGTTATCGGAATGGAAAAAATAGTTATTGCATCTGCATCAATGACAAAATTTACTGATCATTATGACAAAGACATTAGACATCTTGCTAGTGAAGTAATTGCTTCTACGACCTTACCTTTGAATTTATCGCCAAAAGATATTGATGCATTGGTAATTGGCTCTATGGCCTCTCAATTATTTACTAGACAAGGAAACTTAGGTGCACTGATCGCCCAAGAAAACTATATGTATAATGCTTCAGCTTTCACAGTAGAAGCAGGAGAAGCAAGTGGGCAAGCAGCAGTTAGGGCTGCTTATTCCCTTATTAAAAGCGGTATGCATGATTATGCTCTTGTTGTTGGGGTTGAAAAAGTAACAGATGTACTAAAGTTACCTAAGCTTCAATCAATTGTTGGATATGTAAACATGGATTCTAGATATGAAGTAGATATGGGCCTTACTTTAGCATCAATGTATGCAATGATGGCAAAAGCACATATGAAAAAATTTGGTACTAAAAGGGAGCAAATTGCTTCTGTTGCTGTGAAAAATCATTTCCATGGTTCATTAAATCCATTAGCCCAATATAGAAACAAACTCAGCGTTGAAAAAGTTTTATCTTCGGAGATTGTCGCATCTCCATTAACTTTGTTCGACACATGTGCTGCGGCTGACGGTGCGGCGGCATTATTAATTACTACTGAATCTAAAGCAAAGGAACTAACTGATGAATATGTTGAAATAAAAGCTAGTACTTTAGCTCATTCTCCTGTAAGGCTCGCGGACCGAGAAAATCTCTATTCTATTCCTTCAATTAAGCTTGCTGCTGAAAAAGCATATGAAATGGCTAATGTCACACCAGATAAAATCGATGTTGTAGAAGTACATGATTCATATACTATTACGGAAATAATTGCTCTTGAAGAATTAGGGCTCTTTAAGAGAGGAGAAGCTGGAAAAGCAACTGAAGAAAAACAAACTTATTTTAATAGTTCAATACCTGTAAATACTTCAGGTGGAATGAAAGCTAGGGGATATCCCTTTGGTGCCGCAGGAGTTGCCCAGTTAGTTGAGTTATATCTCCAATTATTAAGTAAAGCTGGTGATCGTCAAGTGAAAGATGCGGAGTTAGGTTTAGCCCAAGCCGTTGCTGGAACTGGTGGAACAAGTGTCGTTCATATTTTAAGTACGGTTTAAAGGAGGAAAAGAAATGAGTATTGCAGATTATTGGCGTCTAGAAGCTCCTCGTTTTAGATTAGAAGCGACAAAATGTGAAAAATGTGAAAAGTTGTATTTCCCTCCCAAAGTAGTATGCCCACAATGTGGTAATAAAGAATTAAAAAAAGTTGAGATCTCTGGAAAAGGAAAACTAATCTCATTCTCAAGAATTGATAAACCCGCAGATGAACACACTTATGTTGCGCCTTATTATGTGGGGATTATCGAATTAGAAGAAGGCATAAGGTTATCTGGATCTTTAGTTGATTTAGGGGATAAAGAGCCGGAAGAAGGAATGAAAGTTGAAATTGCTTTTAGAAAATATTATCCCGTAGGAGATGAAGGCGTAATTTATTATGGTTATAAATTTAGGCCTTTATTAATGTCTTTAGAAGATTAAACGCTCTTTTGAAAAAGTTTTTGTGGTTATTTTTCTATAGGTTTACTTTTTTTTGTTCTTATCATAATTAATTAAACCCCTTCACAAGCCATATCCATCAATGAGTGGTTCATTAATAATCGGTGTTGCTTTGGCACTGAATGCTTCGATTATCTGGGGAATTAATAGTATAATTATGAAAAAAGGAGCTGTCGGTGAAGATCCTGCTAAAGCACTAATGTGGAGGGGGCTTTCAGGAGGAGTTACTTTAGCAATTATCACAATTTTAGTTTATGGATGGAAATATCTGACTAGACTGCTTCAACCCGATATTTTTTGGTTGGTTCTTACGACTGCTTTTCTTGTCTCAATGGGTGATTCTTTAATGATCTATTCTTTTAAAAAAGCACCTGTCAGTGTTGTTGTACCCGTATCTTCCACTTATCCTTTGTTTGGAGCTTTTTTTGTTATTCTCTTTAAAATTGAGCCATTCTCATGGTTAAAAATTATTGGAACAATTATTGTTATTATTGGTATTGGAATAATCGCCCAACAAACTGCTAACAAAGAACAAAAATTTGATGAGATCAATACTCCTTCTAATATCACAGGGATTATTGTTTCTTTATCTGCTTCTGTGTTTTGGGGCCTCTCTATCGCGGTTCTAAGTATTATCCTTTCAAAGCCAATGGTAAATGGAATGTCTTTAACAGCTGTTAGAGCTTTTCTAATTGCTTTTATTGGTGGTACGTTTCACTTAATTAGATACCGAACTGGAAAATGGAAATATAAAATAGATAAAGAAGGACAAAAAAAAGCAAGAAATTTATTTCTTCTTTCTGGCATACTAGGATGGGCAATTGGCGTTACGTCTTTTATGTACGCTATTCAAAAAGTAGGGGCGCTAATTGCAACTCCTTTATCTGCTACAAATCCTCTTTTTGCAACTATTTTTGGTATTCTGCTCCTTAAAGAGGAAGTTACCGCATTTCAATTAATTGGCATTGTATTAGTCGTCATAGGCTCTGTTATTGTTGTATTTTAAATGCATTCATTTTTTTTCTTTTTAGTCTTCGCTAAACGCAATTAATAATTGGGTTTTAAAAGGCATTTAGTTTAGGTAGCAATAAAAAGAATGAGAAATCAAGATATCAATAATTATAGGATATGATTGGCAGAAAAAACACAAACAACTATAATTATGTAAATAGAGCAAATAAAAATTTAAGTAGCTAAAAGAATTCCTCCACTTCAGTTAATACCTATAAGCGAGATATCTAAAATAAATTAATTAACAAAAATAAATTTCCAAGATTTAAAACTAAAACTTTTTGTAAACAATAAACTGCTAGAAAAACTAAGCATTAAAAGATTAAATGGAAAAATATATTGGGCCAGCTAAGCCTAAAATAAAGTGCTTTAATTTAAAGATCATTAGTTTTTCTAAAAAGGATAAAGCATTTGGAAGTTTTATGTTTTGATCCCGTCACATTGAGTAACATTGATATGTTAAATTGTTTGACTATGCATTGATGTCTTCAGCTAAAGTTGTATCAACCATGGAACCTACTTGGAATCATCCCCGCACCATGAGTGTTATCGTGTTGCAAATTTTTTACGGATTCGTGGTTTTGCTTCCTATGATTTACTATTTATTTGGTATTCATACTATTGATGAATATCATGCTAGGTTTGGAGATAACACTACCAAAGTCTTAGTTTATTTCCTTATTGGATATACTTTTGTTTCAGTAACGATGTTTCTGCTTGCTGAAATTCTATTCTTTGAATATTTTTGGATTAAAGAAAAAATCAGGAAAAACCGCGAGCCATTTTATATAGGAGCCAAAGCAAGTTTTACTGTAGCCGTTCTTTACTTTATATTATTATATTTCTTTGGTCTTTACTTATTTCCAAAGATAGAACTCTATTCAAAAATACGCTTAACAATATTAAACGAAGTTGTTTTATTTACAATTATTAGTTACTCAATCATTTATGCAATTGGAATTGGAATGCTTGAACACAGAAGAGATGTTATGAAAAGAGTTCTTAAAGGCAGATTTTGGAGATTATCTAAAAAATAAATTTTTGAAAGCATAAACTTCAAGTTTCACATGAATTTCTTTATTTTTCCTTCCAAAACATAATGACCTTAAGTTTCGATGTAAAAAATGAGACTTTCCCAATGTGGCGTTCATAATTTCTTCTATTTGTAGAAGATACCTACCGTTGAGATCTATCAGATAATTTACATTGGGAGCAGGTATTATTGTTGTAATTTTTATGTAAGATCTTATTAAAAATTACAAGCGTTCTTCATTATCGCATACGTTCTTCCTAGATCCATAGTTACTCTCAAATAATAATCAACAATATTTGATATATTTTGAAGAGAGTCTTTGTATTTTATAATTAACTAACTTATTTTTGTTCATAAATATTTGAAGGTTAATTATTTTTACACTGATAATAGAGTTTTTGAAATAAGTGTTTAATGTGAATATTAGTTAAGAAGCATTTGTGTAGTGGGTAGTCAGAATGGAACTACAGGACTTTCAGAAACTAGTCAAAATAAAATATTTAACAAGATGTTGCGAAGATAATTCAAATTGTGTTAAACTAGAAGCAGTTGCTAACTTACCCACTAAATATGGAGAATTTTTGATATTAGCATTTTCAGAGCTTGAAACTAAAAAGGAACATGTCGTTTTATTTAAGGGGAACCCAATTGGAAAAAACAACGTGCTAGTTCGCCTTCATTCTGAATGTTTAACAGGTGATTCCTTTGGTAGTTTGAAATGTGACTGCGGAGATCAACTCCATGAAGCCATGAAAAAGATAGAAGAAAAAGGAGAGGGAATAATCATTTATCTTAAACAAGAAGGAAGAGGTATCGGACTTGTCAATAAAATAAGGGCATACTCATTACAAGACATGGGATTAGACACAATAGACGCGAATATACACTTAGGATTTGCACCTGACGAAAGAGATTATGCTGTTGCAGTTAATATATTAAGATTACTCAAAATAAGATCTGTGCGTTTATTAACCAATAACCCTGATAAAATTAAACAATTAGAAGAACATGGAATTAAAGTTGTTGAAAGAGTACCGTTAATTATTAAGCCCAATAAATATAACAGAAAATATCTTGAGACTAAAGTAATAAAATCTCATCATTTAATTGACCTTAAATTATTAGAAGAAACAGAAAAAGAACAACGTTTTATACAAAAAAGCCATTAAATTAAACTATTTTTATTTTTCAACAGTCAATAAAGAAAGAGATTACACTCAAATTATTGTTTTTTCTAAGTTAGATTTTTTATCTATGAATGTATATTGAAATTAAAATAGATAAACTACCGTAGTTTTTTGGGATCAAGCTCAGGGGGTGGTCTAAGAGATGGTAATGGTTTTCCGCAGTAGGGACATTTTTCTAAATTAGGTGAGACTAATTTTCCACATGAAGGGCAAGGAAATTTTCCAAATTCCCCAATCTGCCTTTTCTTAAGTTCTAATTCTTTTTCCCCATTATTTTTTGATTCATTATTATTCATAACAAAAACACACCTATTTACCTATTAGTTTTTATTAGTTATATTTTTTCCATACCTCCAAATTTAACTTGTTTTTTTACCTTTTATTGCAA
>JAMOVR010000052.1 GCA_027061945.1 Candidatus Heimdallarchaeota archaeon | reverse complement strand
GGAGTTTCTATAACTTCTCCTTTTTTCTGCCACTCAAAGACCTGGTCGATAGTTATAGTTCCATCGTCAGGATATTCGGTTCCATCTTCCCTTATAACCATGCAGGGAGCGACGTAAAAACCGGGTTTTTTCATTATTTCCGGAGGGACGTCCCCCGCAGAATCCATTACAATCGCAAAACTCACAAGCTTTTCAAGTAACAAGAAAATTAAAATTTTGCTACTATAACCATTCTACGACCAAAAAACAAAGGATAAAGTGATACGTGCCCGTTATTATTTCAAATAGCAACCTAAACACCTAAGTAGCTAACTAATAATTATTTCTATGAGGAAAGAATGACAGTAATTGCCAAGCATCTAAAATGCGATATGCGAGATATTTGCTCTCAATGTTCGATTTATATGTGGCCTCCAAAATCAGAAACAAGATATTATTACCATTGTAATAGCTGTAACAGAGACATTCTTTGTGACCGTGGGTTAATAATGAATTTTGAGTGGGACGCATCTCAACAAGCCCAAGGAGTTCAACCATTATGCATGGTCTGTCGTTCACCAGTAGAAGAGAGAGTTTGGCCTCCTGAAAAAAATAATGACTAAAACTTTTATTTTCACCAGCAAATACCGAAATTAAAAGGAACAAACAATTTATCTTTTTATACACATACATATACATATTAATTCTGCAAAAAGCTTTTTACATACAATTATGAATGCAGTAATAGTGGAATATGTCGCCAGAACCATCAAACTTAGTTATTGACATTGTTGGTAGATTCTATAGCGTAGGGCTAACTCTTCTTTTCGGCCTACTATCAGTTATTCTAATAACCATTTATAACAAGTCGAAACATGGAAATTCAATTAAAACCCAAGCTTACACAAACATGTGGTTTATGGCATGGGGCGGTGCAGTTACAGCACAAGCACTTGTAGTATTGACAACAATCATTATAGACCCAACTATAAATCTAAAAGGGATTAGATTATTGTTAGTACACGTAATCTTATTCTTGGGTTTAATGACAATGATGACAAATTTATTCAAGCTAAGAAACATAGTTTTAAATCCATACTTAGAGCTAACAGAAGCACTTGTCATCGCTAGTGAAGGAGACCTGGAAGTATACCTTAGCCATCAGCCAAAATATGAAGCACTACGAGCGTTTAATGCATATAATTTATTGATAACAAGAACATCAAAAACAATATACAAAGTTTCATTACTTTTGAAAAACTATCAAGATATGCTTAATGAATTCAAACCAACAATTATCGAATCTCAAGAATACTTATCAAGCATACAAAATAAGCTACATGAATCATTAAGTATCTCCACTGAGATCACACAAAAATTAGGAGAAATCAGAAGCCTGATAGAGAATATAAAACTAGAAAACGAAGAATTCTTTGAAAAACTTACTCTTCAAATAGAAGAACTAGCTACTTTAACGGATAACAATACCATCGTAGCATTAAATGCCCAAATAGAGGCATCACATTCAACATCTGAGACTAGTGAAACATTTGAGTTGATAGCCGGTAGCTTACAAGAAATGGCAAAACAAACATATCGATTGGTAAATGAGATCCAAGAAGAATTAAAGAACATGAAATTGAATTTAGAGGACCTTGAGACCGCTGATGAAAGCATCAAAAACTATTTAGAAATTGCCAGCAGAATTCCAAACATCTTCCAACAATTAGTAGAAACAATAAACGAAATGGCAGAACAATTGAATAAAACTAAACATTTCTTAAATAAATTCCAAGATATCTCCCAAATTGCACAACAAATACTTCAAGAGTACAAAGAAGCAGCATAATTCTAATTAGAATATTATTATTTTTCTTTTTTTTATTTTTAAAAAGTAAACAAAAAACGTTTTTTTAATCCTAGATAAAGTTGTTCTCAAAGTGAACTACCCCTTGCTTTTGCGAGGTGCTTCCTGCTTCACAGAGGAGACTCTCTCCACAGGCGCTACGGGCCGTCCCAGCCCTGCAAGAAAAAAAATATAATGTTTTCGGCTTTCATCCCCTCCCTTTCGGAAGGGGATTTCCCGCAGAGAAAGTTAAAAAAATGAGATTGAAAAATTTTTTTCCTCTAATTCTTAAATAATTCTTGCCCGATGTTGATGAGGGTTGTGGTGGACAGCAATTGATGATCGTAAGTGAAAATCCTTTCGAAGCCATAGAACTAGATACAAAGAAAAAAATTAATGTTTTTAGAGATAAAAAATACTTTGTAGTTGAAGCTGACAAACCGATTATTATCATTATTACCGTTAGTGGCACTAAAAAAAGCAAGATCTTCTTACCAAAAGAATATGAAGGCCAAATTTTTGAGCTAATGGGCAGTAAATTATGGGTGGAAGATGGAATCTGCTATAAATTAAACAGATAACTCATTTTTCTGTGAAATACTCCTTGCTTTTGCAAGCTTCATAGAGAATACTTGCCCCAAGCACTTCTTTATAAAAAATGTAGAGGTATTTTTAGGATTCTCTCCACAGGCGCTACGGGCCGTCCCGTCCCTGTCTTTAGGATGTTTAAAAAAACGTTGTAGTCCTTGTCTGCTTCCCAACCACAGGACAGACAAACACCTTGTTTCCCAAGTTTATTTTGACTATTTTTCCTTACATGGCACATTTTTTACTGGTGTTGTGGGGAGGAATTTTTATTCCAATTTTACGAGCACATTCCGCCTTGTAAGACAGCATCTTCATAAATTCGCTCTAAGAACCGTCCAGAATAAGTCTGTAGAGGAGCTTAACCTTCCTTTATTGACCAGTTTTTTGATGTTCAGCTCTTCCACGTAACGTAGATGGTGTTGTAGTTGTTTACGTAGTATTTTGACAGTTTGTGTAGGAAGTCTTTGCGTTGCGCTGGTTGTTTAGTTTCTCGTATTTTTTAGCCAGTTTTCTACGGAATTTATCGTAGTTGTTAGATCCTTTCTTCCTTGACAGTTTTGTTTTCTTTGTAACAGCTTTATTCTTTCAAGTGTCTTGTTTATGCTAAGGTTTTCCATCACAATCCTGTTACTGTCTACTACGAACTTTTCTACGCCCATGTCCAAACCAATGGCTCTGTTGGTAGGTGAAACCCTGTCCTTTTCTTCCTCTTTTTATGCTTGGACTTGTATTATTGCATACCACTTACCGCTGGGGTATTTCTTTACCCATATCCCCTTTGCTTTTCCCTCTATTTCTCGGTGTATTTTTGCCTTGACGCTACCGATCTTGGAGAGAGAAATGCGGTTTTTTTCCACGTCTATTGAGAAACCGCTCTGGTTGAAATTCAAAGACTTGTATCTCCCCTTCTTCTTATACCTTTGTTTTCCGATTTTCTTGCCGTTCTTCTTCAGCCTCAACAATGCTTTCACATTGCTCCATAACATAATTGATAGTTCACCATTTGCAATGCTTTGGAGTAGACCTTTTTTAGTTCTGGTTTTTCTTCTTTTTTCAGTCTGACTATTAGTGCTTGGGTGTCTTTCTGGGTTATTTTCCTCCCTTCTTTTCTCGCCTTGCTTATTTCTTCTAGCAACCTGTTGTATAGCCAGCTGGCTATTCCAAGCTTTCTTCCAGTTTTTTCTACTGATTTGTTGGGGTATAGTCTGAACTTGTAGCTCAGCATCATGTCATGTAGCTCTT
>JAMOVR010000051.1 GCA_027061945.1 Candidatus Heimdallarchaeota archaeon | reverse complement strand
CTCTGCCAAAATTTAGTATTATATTCAATATTTCTAAATTGTATTTTTTACGAAGTTTTTTCTTAATATCATTTATCAACTCCTTTATTCCCTCTAATACATCTTGCTTGGTAATACCTTCCATGGTTTTCCATTTATTCCCCATCTTAAACTCCATCATATCGTTTTTCTTTACTCTCATTAGAGTATTCCATGGAATTTTGGAATAAGGATATCGGGAATAAGGATTAGCATACACAAACGGTTTAGTTGCTATGATAAAAGTCCCTGCTTTTGTAGGTGTTGGTTCATATAGTTCACCAGTGTTTACTTTTTCCGGTGGACCTCCTACGGCTTTAAACATAGCAACAATCACTTTCTCAAGCCCCCAAGGATCTACAAAACCCCAGCCATTCAAGGTTCGGACTTTGCCCTCACCAGCCTCGAAGCCCAAAGCCAAGAGCCTCCGAGCTTTTTGAAGTTCGTATAAATAGCGTATAAGGATTAAGAGTTTAATGATTTTTAATCGTTGTTCAATCAAATAATTTTTCATTTTCATTTCTTCAATATATAAATTTTTTATTATTTGTTTCACTTACCAAAACCAAACAATCTTTTGATTATAGATTTTTTCTTTGGTTTGGTTTCTGTTTTTTGCTTTTCCTCCTCTTTCAAAAAATCATTGTATATTATGTAAAAATACTTTCTGTAAATCTCAGGAAAATATCCTTTATCACAGAATATTTTTTTCATTTCATAATTCCTTTTTACTTTCTCGTAATCAGTTTTGTATAGTTTTTTTTCCCATTTATAAAAATGAGAAGGACTATTTTCAACGCCTATATAATAACATGAATATCCTTCTTTAATTATTTTATCAAGAACATTCTTTTCATTACCAAAAGTATTATCCTCAAAACAACAATAATAGACATATTCTTTTAGTTTATCGCTAACTTTTCCTCGAATCTTTTCATCATTTTTAATTTCATATAGCAAATCAACACCCCTTTCAAAAATAGAAAGTTCTTTTTCTTTTCCGCATTTTATCAAATAATAGATATAATCCATTATCTCTTTTTTGAGGTCCAAATATCCAGCTTTTCCAGCATTGTGCCCCCCGAAATGTATTTTCATCGATGCGCAATAAAGATAAAATAAAGCATAATCTATAATTTTATCTTTATCAGGGTTATTATCCTCTATAAGATTACTTAATTCTGTTCTAAATAATTCTTCGACCTTTTCCCAATTCTTTTTACTCTTTTTTGCATCTAATACTTCTAAATAATCCCATCTTATCTTAATATATGATATTTTATCTCGTATCATTATCAGAAAATTATATATTGTTCTATCTCTTTCTTTTCGCATTCGATATTCCTCCGAATATACTCATATATTTTTGAAACTGATAATCCCAATAATATGTGAATTTGGCATTTTTTATAGGAGTTTTTATAAAAATTTCAGGAAGATTTCCTCCGTTTTTGTAAAATTTAGGTCTTAACCAATCTGTAAATCTCTCGGGAGCTCTATATTGGGATTTTATTGTATATCCTTTATATATTTCCCCTTTTTTTAATACTCCTTCCAAGTATCCATAGGGTCTGTAAGCAACCTGCAAACCTTTTTCAGCACTAATACTATTACTTATCTTCTCACTTGTTACATGGTTTTTTAATTTTAAATGCTTATAAGAAACTGATTTATAAACCTTAATATCCTCTTCCGCTATATAATATGACCCGTTCATTTCAGCATTATCATTATGGGTATATTTTTGCCAGCTCTCGACTCTTCTTTTACTCACACTTTCGTGAACTTCATCACTTATTCTACTGCCATATTTCATTACCAATAGATTCCCAAAACCTTCTCCCAATCTTGCCATTCGTTCGCTCCTACTTAATCCCAAATCTTCTCCCGTTGCTATGTCTTCATTTGTTATCCCTTCGTAAAAACTACTCACTCCCGAAACATCGGCAGCAGTTCCTAATATTATCTGTTTTGCCGATTGATTTTCAGCTATCCTATTCGCGGCAGAATTGGAAACACCATAAATAGCTGCACTTGCTGCAAGCGTTATTGCTACAGGTGCACTTAGTGCTCCTACTGCTGCAACAACTGCTACTGTCCCTCCTCCAATTACTATTGTCTTGGCGGAAGATTTTCCAAAATTCCACAAATCTTTACCTGTTTGACTAAAAAAATATCCCCAATCAGCATTCCATAAATCTTTAAGTATGTTTTCTCCCCACGGATCTACAAACCCCCAGCCATTCATATTCATGGCTTGATATAAATTCATTGAATCTTTATAGCCTATCGGGTCTGTTTGGAGGAAGCGGCCTATTTCAGGGTCATATGTTCTTCCTCTGTAGTAGTAGAGTTTTAGTTCAGGGTCATATCTTCTGCTTTGGAATAAGTAGTCGTTGCCAATTGCTGATTCTGTTATCGGGTTGCCTGTGTCATTGTAGATTGTGGGTGAGCCGTATATGTTGTATTTATACCGCTCGACTATGTTTCCATCCTTGTCGGTTATGGCGGTGATGTTGCCAATTGAGTCGGTGTGGTAGTAGAAGCTATTTTCTATGGTATTGTTATTATACTTATCCATTCTTAGCACTTCATCTATTAAGTTTCCATAGATGTATTGTTTCAGAAGTTTATCCGAACCATCTCTTTCCTCTATTACTTGATCTTCCGAGTAGTAGTAGTTTATTGCAGTGGAGCCGGTATCTTTCTTTATTCTTCTTCCGAAGGGGTCGTATTCAAAGGATATTGTTTTTGAGCCGTTTGTGGCGGTTATGAGCTTGTTTTTGTAGTCGTATGTATATGTCCAGCTACCTTTCTGAGTTGTGTTGCCGTTTTTGTCGTAGTCAAAGGTTATATCATCGAACTTTTTGTATTGATTTAAGGTTGAATTAATCTCACTTATCAACTGTTTTGTTTGACTGTTTTTTTCTTCCGTCAGGTTGAGGATGTTGGAGAGTTTGTCGAATTTGACGCTTATGGTTTTGGAGGGATTGCCCGAAGTTGGTTTATCAAACTCCATTTTGGTCAGTCTCCGGATTGAGTCATAGGAGAAGTTGTTAATCAGGTTATTATCATGGAGTCGTTTTTCGGAAGTTTTTAAGCCGATTTTATTGTATTCGTATTGGTAGTTATTGATTGTAGTGTTTGTTTTGGTTAATGCTTCTATGGAGGTTAATCTTTTGCCTTGATCATAGAGGTATTTGATTGTATCTCCGTTGCCGTATTGTTTGGAGAGGTAGCGGTAAGATCTTCCTGAGAATGTGAAGCTTGCGATTGAGCTGTTGTTTGATTTGATGTTTTTGATTCTGTTTATCAGATCGAATTCTCTTTCTATTATCCTGCCGTTTGGGTAAGTCAGTTTCGTGATGTTGTTTATTTTGTCATAGGAGAAAGAGATGGTTTTTCCTCCTTGGATCTCTTGGATTAATCTGTTTAATGAATCATATTTTCTTTCTACCGTTGTGCTGTTGTTTACGGCTTTTATAAGGCGGGAGAGACCGTCGTAAGTGTAGGTCTCTTGGGTTGTGCCTTCTATACCGGAGGCTCTTTGTATCTCTCTTTTTATAAGTCTGTTTAAGCCGTCGTATGTGTGGGTTCGGATTTCATCCTCACCAGCCTCGAAGCCAAAAGCCAAGAGCCTCCGAGCTTTTTTAGAATC
>JAMOVR010000050.1 GCA_027061945.1 Candidatus Heimdallarchaeota archaeon | reverse complement strand
AAGTAAAATACAATATTGCGAAACTGGTTATAACATAATTACTAAGAGTAGTTGCGTCATTTGACCGGTAGCCCGCTAAGTAGGCCAAGAGATTAATAAGAATTCCTAATGCAAGGAATAAGAATCCTTCAGCTAAGTATAGCAAAGGTAAACGTTTTTTCTTTGAATAATTTAAAAACATGTTCCCCGTCAGTAACGCAATCACCAAAAAGATCAGCGTTTCTGAAATACTGATTATCATAAATGCGGTTCTATACATTAATTCCATAATCATCTACCCTTCTAGTAATTTTTTGATTTATATATCAGAATAAATGCTCGTGTAGTAATGTTCCCCACAGCTTATAAACATTGTTTAAAAAAACTTACCACAAAACATCCATCAAATTCTTGGTAATTTTACTTTCTTTTATTAATGAGTCAAGCTTATTTAAAAATCGGTCCGTAATCTCATCAATATCATTAAAAGTTCGATCATTCCAAGACTCCGTATTCTTCTCATCTATTATTTCACAAACTTCTTTAGAGTATTCATCCAAAAAATTAAAAACTGTCTTTTCATCGACATTACTCTTCTTATTAATAACAAAAACATACGCCAAGTCGGAGCGGGTTTGAATAAAAATCGTGTTTTCATCAGTAGAAAAAGTCTGAACATCACCAATTTCTAGTTCTTTCAAGAAACTCTTAATTGCTGAAATAATTCCGGAAAAGAGAGCAGCGTTTTCTACTCTTTGTTTCTTGTTCTTATCGCTACTATTGTAATAAAGAAGAACGCCGTCATTTTTTACGATATAAATCTCAACCATTACTCCTCACTGAAAATATTATTTTTTAAACTTTTTAAGGCTTCTTTACGCTTATATTTTTATTGTAACACTAACCTTTTAAAAAATGTGTTGGTTTTTTTCAAAATTTTTGATAATTATGATAACTTCTTATTTTAATAATCAACACGAAACTATTAAATTCAGCTATAAAAAATATTAATTATGAAAAAAATTAAGGAAATATTTAGTTAAAAAGATCCTAAATAAAAATACTTAGTTAAAAAATAAAAACCACACCATAATCAAAATGAATTTTCTAAATTTGCATTATCAAATATTTCATAAAAACAATCGAAAAAATAAAGCTTGAAGCAAATGACGGAATGCTACGCTTGTCATAGGCAATACCCTGATAACGTTAAATGGTGTGATAATTGTAAAGCACCAATTTTAAAACCAAAACTTCTTGGAAAAATTACTTGTCCAAACTGCGGTAATATAATAATCTCGCCAAGTAAGAAATGTGATTATTGTGGAACCATTTTTGATAAAAAAAATCTTCCAGCGGTACCAATTCCTGAATATTTTTTATGGGATCATGATAAAGCGCGTTTTTCTTTATTAAGAAGAATAGGGTATCCTGACGAAAATACAATTACTCCTCAACAATTAATTGGGTTCGTAGCAAAAGAATATGAGAAGTCTCCTCAAAAAGGAAGAGAATTATTACAATACGTAACTGCATACTTATTATCAAAGCCTTTAGAGAACATTACTCTTTCTTTAATTGAAATTGCCCAATTACATTTAGATTTAGAAAATTATGAAAGTGCTATACTAATAGCTGAAAAACTTCTTCCTCTGGCTGAAAAATACAATGAAGAAGAACATAAGGCCTCTTTGTTGAAAATACTAGGATTAGGTTACTTTGAATTAGGTTTCTATTCCTTAGCAGCATCATTTTTATCACAAGCAATGACACTCTATTATCATCTGAAACGTTACGAGGAATGGTTTAAAATCAGTACTTATTATTTCATGTCTTCAATGGTCAAAAAAGAATTAGGAGAAGCATTATTAATTCTAAATAAGGAATTAGACGTAATTCTTCAACATTTCTTAGAACCTCTTAATGAAGAACTAGTTCCTGTTGTTTTTTATTTATTCAATCAATTATACTGGTCTCCTTATGAGGAAAGCGAAGAAACTTATCCTTCTAGCTTTCTTCCAGCAATCGAAAAAATAAGCAAACTTCTAGAAAAAATAATCACTATCTCAAAAGATCTTCGATTTATTCACTTTATAGACTATGATCGAGTTTTAGGAGTAATGATTAAAGCTGGAAAATTTAAAGAAGCAGAAACACTTAATAATACGTTATTATCAATCGCAGGAGAAAACTATGATGAAAAAGCAGTTTTATTACTAAAATGGATGGGTGCTCTCCATTTTGCAGGTCTCTACGAATTAGAAAAGCAAACGTGGAATCAAGTGTTGTCTATTTCACAAAAAGTTACTGAACAGTCCATTCTTAGTGCA
The DNA here is from genome assembly GCA_027061945.1 of Candidatus Heimdallarchaeota archaeon. Lineage (GTDB taxonomy): Archaea > Asgardarchaeota > Heimdallarchaeia > Heimdallarchaeales > JAJRWK01 > JAJRWK01. Next base: position 12,694 of record JAMOVR010000050.1, on the reverse strand, counting down.
ATTGACGTGTTCAAATTGAGAGATATATGCGAACCAAAAGATGTTATTGTCCATTCTTCTCAATATCTATATCCCGAAGAATATACCACAATAATAACAAATAAACCAACATTGTTTCAAAGACAAAATATTATTGGATTTGAGCCAGTAGAAACCACTGTTGGGCTTGATTTGGTATTTCCTAGAAAAGAAATTATATCTTTAATCCAAAAAATAAAACAACAAACATCCACATTTAATATTTCTAAGTCTATAGTTAAATTGTCAAATCTTCCTGCGAGAAAAGCCATAAAAACAGGCAATTACGCGCATTCGGCTCGTTTTCTAGAAAACAATGAGATTATCGCGATCTTATTAAAAACAAAAAGTAACCAAATTATTGGCTTACAATTTGTTTCAACACGCCCCATTAATGAGAAAAATAAGAAGCCTTCCCATTATTTATTAGTAGGCTATCTCCACAAGCCAAAACTAAGAAAACGTCCTTCTGATGAACTTTATCAGATTCTTTCTACGGTATGGTCAGAAGAAACATTTGATAAAGTTGAGATATTAACTAATAAAGAACGTAATTTGTCATTTACACCAATGTTCCAAGTAAAGAAAAAATCTTGATTTTTCATTAACTTGTTTTTGTAAAATGATTATAAAGTATTTTTTAACTCTATTGGCGTGAAATCCCTTTTATCTTTGGGAACAGATAGACTAAGATATTTTTTACATAGTTATGTTATCATGAAATTAGGAAAAATCATTAAATACAACTTAGACAAAATTTTCCTCTTTATTCTTCATACTCATGATTTATGCGAGCACTTGATTTTCTTAGTAAAATATAACAGGAATCCCTCGCAAAAACAAGGAGTGGTTTATCCAAAAATATTAAGGACTTAAATGTCATTCTTTGTTAATTGATGAAAAAAGTTACAACACTACTTCGCATTATGGGTTTGGGGGTATTAATACTAATCCTAACTTTTCCATCAACTAATAATCCTATAACTGCAGATTATACTACTCGCTCGTCAATAGATATTCCTTCCCTCAATGACCCTTTAGCCTTATACGTTGGCAGGGATGGAATTTATAACTTTTTTGTAACAACTTATCCTTCTACAAGTGCTGAACAAGGCGTAGTAAACGTCTATTATGTCAATGGAAGTACTGGAGAAGCAAGAATCATGCTTGAAAGTGTGGATCTCTACCAGACAACTTCCACTTACTTTGTCAATGATAATCCCGTCTCAATTTTACGTAAGCCCCATATTTTTATGGTTGCACCTGATCAATCTTACACGGATTACCAAAGATTATACCTTTATCGACTTGATCCTAATGAAGCGGTAGGAGAATCTATTTCTTCCAACATCGTATTTAACGGTGCAAATGGCTCTACAATTGGTATCTCTCCGGACTTTGTTATTTATTCCCCTGAGATTTACGCCCCCACAGCAATGTGCTTAGATCAAAATGTTTCGCTTGCATGGGTCAGGCATGTAACGGCAGTAAACCAGACAGATACTAACCAAGTAGAAGACTACATGTTGGTAGAAAGCGTGATCTATGACCCTGTAAACTTGACTTTTAATCTAATAAATGGAAGGCCACAAGAATTGTTCAAAACGAACGAGATCATATATGGTGCAATGCAATTAGGAGATACTGGTAGTCCCTCATCAGTAACACTTTCTGCAACACGTTTCAATATTCGTAATCATCCATTAATGGGTAGAGTACTTTCAGATGGCACTGTTAGGCTAATTTTCTTCTGGTATAATTCTACATCTCCTATGAACAAGATGACCATATGGGATCTAAATCAGACTTCAAGGCTATTTGAAAAGGTCACAGACGTAGACGTCCCATTTACGTACACTGATGCTGGGTGGATTAATGTTAACGGAGAGGACTATTTTGTTTTTAGTAAAGCAAGATATTCCGCAGCACAAGTAGATTTCTTCCCAGAAATGTCTTTGTATTGGTTGAATTACACTTCTAATTCATTAGTTGAGCTATCTACGTTCTACAAGGTTCTAAATAGTATTAATGATGAAGTCAAAGACCCATGGTTTGAGCTCCAAAACACACATGTATACACAGATACTCATTATGTATATGCCGGAATAGATCTCTATTCATGGTCTGGAAATCAGAAAACCTTCAATGAAACCGCTGGCTTTTTAGTTGGAGACCTCCAAAGACCAGGCCTTCCATGGCATATAATGAATGATTTAGAAATGAAAAATTACGGTGTAAGTGAAGTTCCTAGCGTAGGGGAAACAAATGACTTGATATTCTACTATACTGAGAGAGCAGAGTATAACGATACTAGCTCTACTTATGGAACAGGGACACTATACTGGGATTCATTAATACAGAGTCCTTGGGTAACAAGCCCATTAACAACAATAACATACGTAGTTTCTACAGAGACTACAACACTTGAGACTTACACAGAAACTATTAATCAGACTGTTACACAAAACGTAACAACTACTTTCACTGAAACTTATACCGTAACACAACAAGCAACACAGTCATCATCTCCGGTCTCAATCGTGCCAGTGCTAATTGCATTGCCACTGTTTGCAGTATTCATCAAAAAAATAAGGAAATAAGATAATAAAAAATAAATTATTTTTTTTTCTTTTCTTTTTTAACAATGCTCTCAGATCGTAGAAAAATCCTTTAACGCCTCTGAGTTCTTGTTTTTTAGTATTTTCCATCACCAATAAATGTTAAAATAATTACTCCAAATATTTAATTGATAGTCATGTCCAATGGACGTCGTGAGTTAATACTCACTCAACCACTAAAAGAAAGAGGTCTGCGTTATCGCGTAGTAGACAGGGAAACTGGAAAAGAACTCTGTGTCGCAGACATCAAAGTAAGTTCTACAAAAACCATTATTCACGCAAAAAAAGTTATGGGTGGAGAAATAACTTGGTTTGAAATAAGACAGGAAGAAGACATCAATACTATATATAAAATAATGGATGAAAAGCTAAAAGAAATCGGAATAATTGAAGTCTCTAATAAATCTCCTTTTATGCCAGAACTAAAACTCAAGATAGGAGACAAAGTATTCAAAGCAAAAGGAGCACCACACGCAGTATCATTTGAAGTTTTTTCTCCAGAAGGGTTTTTAGTACTGACCGTGGACAAAAACATGCTTGCTCTTGATGACACTTTCAACATAGTATTAACACCAAAAATCGATATCAGATATGCATTGGCACTTGCTCTAGCAATAGATGATGTTTTCTTCCACTAACAGATTGTTGCTGTTTTAATTCCCAATAATTTTTCAATAACAATACCAAGTATTATATGTGTATAAAATACGGGCTGTCTCGCTAAAGGATTATAGAAAAACAGGAGCCGAAAACACAGGGATACTAGTAATCCATGGTTTTACAAGTTCAACAACAGAAAGCGTTCCTATCGCCAAAATATTCGAGGAGCAAGGTTATAGCGTTTCCGCCCCATTATTACCAGGACATGGGACAACTTCTAAAGAATTGGACCAAACAAAATGGTGGCAATGGACACAAAAAGCAGAAAAAGAATATGAATGGCTAAAAAAACATAATGACAAAATCATTATTGGCGGATCAAGCATGGGTGGAGTAATAAGCCTATATTTGGCATCCAAACTAAAAATAGACGGTGTCTTCACATTAGGAACTCCTTACGATCTGAGCCTAAAGGTGAAGATATTAGTGACCCTTCTAAACACTGTAAAAAGGTCCTTAAAAAAACCAGCAAAAACAATAAAATACTACGAAAAAACAGGTTTAAAAAGCTATTATGAATATCCTCCAAGAGCAATGAAACAATTAACTATTCTCTTCAAACAAATGCAAAAAAACCTACACAAAGTTTCAGCACCATATTCAGGTCATTTTGGGGCAAAAGATGACCTAATGACTCCAAAAGATCCCTTAATAATTATGTCAAAAATAAAGTCAAAAAAAGCAAACACAATTTGGTACAAAAGCTCAGGACATATATTGATAACAGAGCCAGATTGGGAAAAAATCAAACAAAATCTGTTATTTTTTGTAAAAACAATTAATACGTAAATCAGTTTTTTAAAGTTCTTATCCTAAGTAGTGTATAATAAATTACTTGATTTTTAACTTCATTGGTAAGAATTCCTCTTCCTTATGGAAAAGCGGGGTGGAAATAAAAGCTGACAACATTAACATAAACACATAACTATAACACTCCCTTAAGCATTTTGAAACAAGTATGAGACAGCTAATCCCATAGCGTCTGTAGAAATGATCCCATAAAATTTACTTAATATAATTCATTACAAAAACCTGAGATTTAGTAAAGCCTCCTTGATTAAATAAGAAGTCCCTCGAAAAAGCAAGACATAGCACCTAATTTGTTTTTTAGTACAATCTGAGGTAGTAGTAAAAATCATTGTATAATAGTTAAACAATAAAACATTCTATTCTAAAATGATATTTCTTGTTTTCACGGCTTGTGGGAGTGTTTTAACAATGTTTATAAATGAGCTTGCAAACCCTAGATTGTACCCTAAACCGATTCTTAAAATGGGTTTAGAACACGCAAAACAACTAAAAAAATACCAGTAGCAAATGTCGAAAACCTCGTAAGGGGATTGAAATAGGAAGATGAAATTTATCCTACAGACATCAATATACCTAAAAAAGTAGCAAATGTCGAAAACCTCGTAAGGGGATTGAAATTCTAATCGGAGATAGACATCAAGTCCCACCATCTCTATAAAACAGTAGCAAATGTCGAAAACCTCGTAAGGGGATTGAAATTTTTCGGCGCAAAAGGCACTTCGAAGACAACGCTTTCCCTATACATGTAGCAAATGTCGAAAACCTCGTAAGGGGATTGAAATTCTTTAGCCCCCACAGTATTGATTGGGAATGGGATGTATGTAGCAAATGTCGAAAACCTCGTAAGGGGATTGAAATCACCTCTTCCTTGTAGTTGCTCTGCCTCTTGATGTCCGCGTAGCAAATGTCGAAAACCTCGTAAGGGGATTGAAATTTAAATTAGGGAATTTTTCTGAAGATCGGATGTCCCCCCACAAGTAGCAAATGTCGAAAACCTCGTAAGGGGATTGAAATAAAAAAACACCCTGGAGTAGCTCAAAAATCCCTATGTTAGTAGCAAATGTCGAAAACCTCGTAAGGGGATTGAAATTTCTTTTCATCTCGAATTCTCATGCATAAAATTCATCCGGTAGCAAATGTCGAAAACCTCGTAAGGGGATTGAAATGCACAGATCTATGCGGGAGAACCAGATAAGTATGAGGATGCTGTAGCAAATGTCGAAAACCTCGTAAGGGGATTGAAATGTTGAATTAATCATTACCAGGACTAAAGACAATTACTATGACGTGTAGCAAATGTCGAAAACCTCGTAAGGGGATTGAAATTATGCTATGACTTATGAGCTGCTTTTCACACATAAACCGTAGCAAATGTCGAAAACCTCGTAAGGGGATTGAAATTGGCCGAGGGTTTGTCCATCTATATTTCTTCATCATTTTGTAGCAAATGTCGAAAACCTCGTAAGGGGATTGAAATCCTACGACGGACTAGACCGCGTAGTGTTCCTACATGCTTGTAGCAAATGTCGAAAACCTCGTAAGGGGATTGAAATCCTACGACGGACTAGACCGCGTAGTGTTCCTACATGCTTGTAGCAAATGTCGAAAACCTCGTAAGGGGATTGAAATGAATCTCGAGAACCGAACACGTTTATTACTTGAGGAATTACGGTAGCAAATGTCGAAAACCTCGTCGAAAACCTCGTAAGGGGATTGAAATATTGTTGTTGCATTTCAATTTTTATAAGTAGAATTTTATAAGTTAGAAGAAAAAAAGCTTTTGTTTTGAAGAGTTCAGTGATTGCTATTAGAAAAATTCTTACTAAATTTTTCAATTAAAGTGTCATAATTATTTTTTTTAGATTCCTTTTTTCTGAAAAAATTGATTAATTAGTAAAGTCGTATTTCTAATGTGTCAAAAATTAGTAATTATAAAAATAAGTTCGATATAGAAAAAGAATTCAAAAGTATTTTGCATGACAAAGAGCATGGGGCTTCATATTTAGCGAGTAAATTAGGAAAAATAATTCTTAATTCCGGCCTAGATCAGAAACAAACTGACGAAGTTTTATCTAAATTAAACATACTATTAAGACTACTGAAAAAAGAACATCCTGCATTAATATTATTACACAACCTTGTCATTGAACTAATTAATGGTATTGAAAAAAAAGGTCCTTCAAAAATTCCTGAATTAATTAATGCTTTTTTCCTAAAAGAAGAAAAAACAGTTTCTATCGCTAGTGATTTTTTAAATCATTTATCTTTTTCTCAAGTGATTACTTTTTCTCATAGCTCTACACTTCTTAAGACCTTTTATAATTTGAAACATAACCCAATTTTTTTTGTTTTAGAGAGTAATCCTGGTGGAGAGGGTGTTTTTATGTTTAGAGAATTGGAGAAAAAAGGTTACGAAGCTCATTTAATCCCTGATCTAACTTTTTCTCTATTTATCAATAAAGAAACGGTTGTGGTTACTGGTTTTGATCAGTTAAGCCCTAAGTTTTTTGTTAACAAAGTAGGGACTAAGCCTTTGATAATTACGTCAAAAATGCTGGGTGAAAGTACTATTATTATTGGTTCTTCAAATAAGTTTACTCCGGAAATAGTTTTGCCAGATAAAAAAACCGATTTTAAAGGAGTACAATTATCGTTTTTCGAAAAAGTTGAATTAGAATATGTTGATGTCATTATTACTGATAAGGGAGCAGTAAGTAAAAGAAAAAAATAGCTTTTAAATCATATTTTTAGAAGCGAGTTTTTTGGCCGGGTGTAAGCGTAATTACTTCTACATCCCTTTCTAATTGTTGTTTTAATTCTTGTGGTTTTCCATTTATTACGGGGAATGTTCCATAATGCATAGGAATAACTGTTCTTACTGATGTCAATAAGTTATTTATTGCATACGCAGCTTCTTTTGGGTCCATTGTATAATGGCCTCCAATTGGAAGTAAGGCAATATCTGGTTTATATAAATCTGAAATTATCTTCATGTCGCCAAAGACTGCTGTGTCTCCGGCATGGTATATCTTATGGCCATCTGGTGTATGTATTACGAAGGCCGCTGCTTCTCCCCCAGGAATTAAGTTCCCATCATCGTCAATAATTGTGCTACTGTGTAACGCCTCTACCATCGTGGCTTTGAAGCCTCCTCCAAGATCTACTGTTCCTCCTTTATTCATTCCTACTATTAAGTCCCCAGGGACTCCTTGTTTTTCAATTATTTTAGAAACTTCAAAAATGCTGTAAACTTTTGCTGAATACTCTTTAGCAAGTTCCGCAGCGTCTCCAACGTGGTCAAAATGTGCGTGTGTGATAAGTATTGCGTCGATTTTTTCCAATGATAATTCTTTTGGTTTATTTGGGTTATTTATCCATGGGTCGATCATAATTACAAATCCATCATGTTCAACCTTAAATGCTGCATGTCCTAACCAAGTTATTTCCATTTTTTATTCACCAAAATAAGAATAATGCTTTGAAAAAGAAAGTTTTTCTCTTTCTTTTAGGAAAAAAGCAAACCTTATGAGAAATAGATTTTAATTCTTCTATTATTTTTATTATTATAAATATCTTTTTTCAAGTTAATTTAGTAATATATTCCGGTATTAAGGAATTCTGTAATAAAGTCTTTTAACTCTAAATATTCTTCTTCAATATCTTCTTTAGATAATGCATATTGTTTTTCTGCCAAATTTTCCCGAACAATCTCTTTAATGACATAGAGATAAGATGTCACAGGGTGGGCACATTTTAGAGCTTCTTCAGAATAAGGCAGAAAGACAAGAGAGACCATCCAATTTGGGTGATGCTGTTGGGGTGGGCAAGAAAATGCTAAGTTATGCCAGACAAGCTCTTGATCCGTAAACATGAATGGTTTGTTAATATATTGATTGAAATTTTGTAAAACAGGTGTTTTCTTTTGTAATCTGTCCAAAATCATTTCACTTTGATAAGGATAAATGAATATAGGGATAATATGGTTTATTTCTCCCTGCCGCTCTATCTTGCTTAAAAATATGAAAACATGTGTAGATGTCTGGGGAATGAGACTTTTACCATATTGTTGTATTTCCACAAACAAAATACAGGTTCGGTTAAATAAATCATTTCTAGAATGTCAATACCTTGTATTATTAAATACCACATAAAAATATTCATTATTAGCGTTCGAAACGCATAAAAATCATTTTTTTAGAAATATTTTTCTATTTTTTTACTTTTATTTTTATTTTTCATAAAAAAAAAGGGTCAAACATTATTAATTGATTATTTTTGCCTTTTTTTTTCAAAATTTCCTTAAAAAAAACGACGGGATTTTCGAGTTATTGAAATACATGTAGTAAAATTAGTAAAATGGATTTTTTATGGACGTCAAAATAATTGAAAATGAGAAAAAATCCGTTAAAATAATTTTTAAGCCTCAATTTTTGAAATTCAATGAGAAACCTGCCATGTTATTATTAATTGGTGTTTCTTACATTTTGCTTTCTTTCTTTGTCTTTTATTTAGTATGGAATAATTCCATCAATCTTTTTCTAGCGTTTCTACCTCTTATTTTTGGTATATTTTTTATCATTGCGTCAATAGTCCTTAAACAAAAAAGACAAAGTATCTATCTGTTAGATTTAGACGCAAAAATACTTACTATTCCTGATAACGTGGTTTTTCCATTGGAAAATACTAAGGCCATTATTGTTAATCGCAAATTTGAAGTCAAAATCAAACGTACTTCTTCTAAAATGCTTTCCAAAACCGTTCCTTCTGAATTAAACAATAATCGACTATATTCTGTCCCAATATGGGAAGTAATAATTGCAAAAAGTAGCTCTGGTTTCTCAGTATTGAAAATGGTGGGTAAGAATCCTACGGATAGCTCATACGTTCCTGTTTTCAAGTTCGCGGAATATTTAGCAAAAAAACTAGCGGTACCCATTATAGATAATACTGGAAACACTCCTTTTGAATATCCAAGGGAAAAAGGGGGGGAATTAAGGGTTAAGAAAAAAGAAAAAGCTCCTTCAATGCTAAAGTCATTCAAGTATAAAGAATTTTTAGCAACACCTAACAATATTTTTAAATTTGAAAGTAATAAAAAAAACAACTTACATATACTTAAGATATATTTTCTACACAAGTCTCCATCTCAGGTAAAAATAATAAGCATGTTAGTATTATTCGAACTTTTTCAATTAATTTTACTTTATAATCAGTACCGCAAAGAAGGCCCTTCTAAAGCATTTTATTCTAATGTTCTCCTTTTTGGAACTTTAACAATAATAGTGCTCTCTATTATTTTATTTATGCCTTTAAATTTATTTAATATAAAAAACATTGTTTTCTTGCTTCCCAACGGATTAGTTAAGATTAAGAAAATAAACGGTTTAAATTGGAACGTTTATAAAATTCCAAAAGAGCTTATTGTACAAATAAATAACTTGAATCTAAACACAAATTATTACATGGTCGAAATTATTACTAAGGACAAAAATCGGTATTTTTTGACTCCTTTATTTGATAAAGATGGTGGGAAAATTGCTAAGAAATTAATAGAAGAATTGATTTTTTATTATTCACCTTAACTTTTTAATGTTTATTCTTTTTTTCAACGTCATATCCACTTTTTTTTGCTTTGGCCAGGGCTTTTATTTTCCGGTAAAACTGTTTTAACGTAGCGTATTTTCGCTCTTCTGCTTTAGATGAATAGAAACCAATTTTACCCAATATCGCGATTACTTGATCATCAATTCTTTTTTGACAGTACATTCGTTCTCCAGTCTGTACAATTGCTTCAAAATACATTTTATGGTGTTTCACTTCTTCTAATGAATCTTGAACTGGGCCGTGACCTGGGATTATTATTTTCGGTCTTAATTCAATTATTAAGTCTAAAGCATTAATCCATAAATAAGGATCCGCAGTTACATCTCCTCCCCAGGGGTATTCCTTAGCAAATAAGGTGTCTCCTGCGAATAAAACATCTTCTTTTTCGTAATAAGCAATTGTTGAGCCATTAGTATGTCCACCTACATGATAAAGTTTTAGTCCTGAAAAATCACTAATAGTATATTCGTTCCCTGAGAAAATAGTGTTTGGAAGAACTGGTTTAAAATTTTCACCTAATAATTCTTTGTACTCTGGTTTTGCAGCAATTAGTGATTTTATTGCATCATTACTCCATCTTTCTTTTAATGCATTTTTCATATTCTCTAAAATAAATTCATGTGCAATAATCGCTTTATCTTTAAACGCGGTGCTTCCCCAACTATGATCTGCATGATAATGAGTTAAAATCACCCCCAAAGAATCTTTTCCCTGATTTTCCATGAATCTTTGAATTTCATTCCCTATTTTTGGAAACATTGAGCTGTCAATTGCTATTGATTTCTCAGCTATAATTATTCCCACATTTCCAATTGTCTTACCAGAAACATCAACAAAAACGCTATTAGATATTTTTTCGAACACAAATCACACCTTTATTGCCCTATAGTTTGAGATATTTTTATATTAATTTTTATTAAGAACTTAGGTTTTAAAATACAATAAAAAGAATGTTGTTTTGTTTCTTGACTAAATAATTTTAATAATTCTACACGATTTTTGTTTTTGATGCCAATTATGTGGAATCCAGAACAAAAAAAAGATAAGTTTGAAGAGCTTAAGAAAGATATTAATTACTTATTAGAAGAAAACATAAATCTTGATACATTGATGAAAAAGATAGTAATCTTGCTTAAAGAAAAAATTGACTATTATAATTGGGTTGGTTTTTATCTTATAGATCCTGATAAAAAGGATGAATTAATTTTAGGGCCTTTTGAAGGAGATCCAACTGAGCATGTCAGAATTCCTTTTGGGCGAGGTATATGTGGACAAGCAGCAGAAACAAAGCTTATTTTTGTGGTACAAGACGTGAGTAAAGAAAATAATTATCTTTCATGTAGCCCAAATGTAAAATCTGAAATAGTCTTACCAATTCTTGATGAACAAGGAAACGTATTGGGTGAATTAGACATTGATTCCCATGAATTAGAACCTTTTTCTAACCAGGATAAGGAATTTTTAGAATGGATCTGCCATCAACTTTCTCCTTTATTTAAAAATAAATACAATAATGTTGAGTCTTGAAAAAAGTTCTAAAAATCCCATTAAAAATATAAATTAATAAAAAAGAAGCTTCTTTAATGAAGGGAGAATTGACAGCGACAATATTAATATCAATCATTTTTTCAAGTTTAATTTTATCTCCTTCACTAGCTCTATATTCTCAGCCTAAAATAAAACAAACTTTTGACTGGACTCATTATGCTCGGATAGCTGGAGGTTTTGAAGACAATGACTTATGGGAATATGATGGAAAAGACAGGGACCCACTAACAATGACCTCTGAAGAATGGGATGCTGCGATGAAAACAATGGCAGATCAAGGCGTAAATACTGTTGACTTAGATTTAGGTCTATATTATTACGAGACATTTAAAGATCCTTCTGAAACAATCGCAACCATTCAAAAAGCGGTTCAAGCAGCTCATAAATACGGAATTAAGATCTTTACTTACCAAGCTGGTCTTGAAATGCAGACCGAAAATGCCAATCAAAAAACAGATACAGTCTACAAAACACATCCTGATTGGATCCAGCGAGGTCCTAACGGAGAATACGCAATATATAACTCAAGTTTTGCCTTCTGGATCGCACCGGGGGACGAAGATGTATGGATCACTCCTCTGAATCTTGAATGGAGACAATTATACATGAAACTAGCAAAGCAAATAGCGGAAACCGGTATTGACGGTTTCTATGTTGATGTACCGTATTTTATAGACTGGTCTTTCGAATGGGGCAGCTTTGATAGTTATATGAAAAACGAGTTTACAAAGAGAACTGGTTATCAACCACCAACACCACAACAATTTAGTGAAGAATATTCAAATTTCAGGGCGTGGGTAAAATTTAGAAGTGACATTATTACAGAATTCCTCGCTGATATTAAAAGTAACATTACAAGTGTAAAACCAGACATTAAGTTAATCGTTGAAATATATGGTGGATATGGTCAATACGGTGTCAGATATGGGACAGAGATAGAGAAAATAACAAATGTTGTGGATGTAATTACTCATGAATTCGGTCTTTATGGAAATGAAGGGGCTTCTAACTATTACACTGAAGATAATTGGTTATTTCATTCTTCAATACTACAAATACTGAAAGGTATTGATAATAATCATGCGACTTGGATGCTACAATACGCAGAGGGTTTTCAAGATTCAATTATGTTGGGGAGTGTAAGTATTGGTTTAGGGACGAATTTCTGGGAGACAAAATACCCAGAAATGCTCCGTTCAGCTAGCATCCAAGCAAGAACTACTCTCTTTACTTTTATACAGCAAAGTCAAGGACTTCTTTACGGTTCTTGGGAGCCTGTAAATCCCGTCCTAATTTATTATTCTGGTACTACCAAAGAAGTCGCTGAAGCAATAGAACAACCGATACTACCGCAAAGTAATTGGGATCAAGCAACAGGAGAAGATTATCCTAATTATTTTGGAGGTATGCACGTTCAAGATGTGATCGGAATAGTA
>JAMOVR010000049.1 GCA_027061945.1 Candidatus Heimdallarchaeota archaeon | reverse complement strand
AAAAAAAACAACAAAATAAGAATAAAAGAAACATATTAAATCGATTTAAGAAAAGTCTGTTTTCAGCATTATTTGGAAAGCAATTAAAAATTTCAATTACGGGTAGTTCACAAGTTGGAAAAACAACATTAGCAAGATTTCTAGCTACAGGAAAACCATTAAAAGAATACATGGATATTTCTTTACCAACATTAGGCAAAAGTATTAAGAGCATTAAAATTGGTAGATCATCTATAACTCTTTTTGATTTAGGAGGGCAGAAAGATTTCTGGAGAATTTGGAGCGATTCAATACGTGAATCTAATTTTTATATACATATTATAGATGGATCAAGATATGATGATAAAGAGCAAATAAAAGCTCTAAAACATTTAGCATCTATTGTGTCTAAAGTAAATATCCCAGGCATCATACTGATTAATAAATTAGACCGGTATCTAACAAAAGAAGTTGAAGATTTCTTAAAGGCTGAAGAAGTGAGAAGCTTAATAAATCAATTTAACTTATATACTGAGATTATTGAAATTAGCTTATTTGAAGGAGTTGCCTATATTAAATCTGACGGCTATTTAGAAGAACGAGATCTAAGTGATTATTTGAAAGAGCTCATCAGAAAACTATGAACTACCTTTAGCTTACACGAATGGCTTCTCCAATTGTGTTTTATTGATATGGAAAGACTCCATTACGGAACAATTTCACAAAGGCCTCATTCCCAGAGGCTTTCTCAACAAGAACATAGATGGCAGATTGGCATATTTCAGAAGGAAATTTCACGCAGATAAAGTTAAAATCGGAAGCTATTATTTTGATTGAGAATAATTTTCCTTTTCTTTTTGTAAATGAACTAACTCTATATCTAATTGTTTTGAGAACTCAAATATTCTTTCATCTCTATAAAACTCCTTAAATACAATTCTTTTTATTCCCGAATTAGCAATTAACTTAAAACAATTCCAACAAGGACTGGCGGTAATATAAATTGTTGCACCTTCAATTTTCACTCCATGACGTGCAGCTTGGATAATTGCATTAGCTTCCGCATGAATTGTTCTTACACAGTGACCATTTTCTAACATACATCCAACTTCAGTGCAATGAGGAAGACCACGAATAGAGCCATTATAACCAGTACTCAAAATGTTTTTATCTTTAACAATAATCGCTCCTACACTTTTTCTAGGGCATGTTGAACGTGTAGCCACGATTTCGGCAATACTCATAAAATATTCATCCCAACTTGGCCGAGACATTAATAAAGAGCTAATAAAAAACAATTTTTTTGTTTTTTCTAGAAAACTAAAAATGTGCATAACTTTAGTTTTATAATAAAACGTTCAAACATCAAGACAAAAAAATGGTGCGTGGGCCGGGATTTGAACCCGGGCCAGCTCCGTGGCAGGGAGCTATCCTACCACTAGACGACCCACGCTTTTTCGTGTTAATGGTTTCTGGAATGGGTTTTGAAGTTTTCGATTATGAACTTAGACAATCTTTCTTAATTCACTAAAGGATTATTCAAAACTAACAGTAACTAATTTTTATGTTAACGAATACAAGAGATAGTAGCAAATTAGTATGAAAATCAATATTTAAATTATAGGAGATCAACAAATGTCAGATTTGTACTCAGGAAAAAATCAAGAGAGAGGGGTAAGATCATTTTTTAGAGAAATAAAAAGACAGATTATTCTTACAATCCATATGACATGGAGAAATTTACAAGTAGATTATGCGTATAAATTTCAATTATTTGTAGATCTTTCATGGATCGCTATAGATATTGCAATTTTCTCTATCTGGGGAGGACTGATTGGGGATGCCGGAGGAAATACGGGTTTAAATGCGACTACATATTTATTAGTTACCGTCGCTTTCTGGGTATGGCTAGGTAAAGCTTATGATGATACCATCATCGCATTACAAGAAGAAGCAGCAAGAGGTACAATCGGCTTTTTAGTTACGAATAACATATCTATAACCATAATTTTAATTGCGCGTTTTATAGCAACGACTTTTAAAACAACGATAATGACTTTTTTCGTAATAATCCCTGTTCTATGGTTATTTGGGATCATTCAATTAACTAATATTAGTCTCCAAGCATGGATAATCGTCTTTTTAGCATTTATGATCTCTTGGGGTTTTATGATTGCATTTTCAACATTAGTTGCTAGTCTAAACATTATTTTCAAACGTATTGGTGCCTTAGGAGGGATGTTATTAGCCGGGTTAAAGGTTGCTTCTGGCTATTATTTTCCCCTTTCAAGATTTCAAGGACCAGAAACACCTGTATTTGTCCGGTTTTTAATTAATTTATGTTTTTTATTACCGACTACACAAGGTGCTGAGATCACAAGGAGAGTATTAGGTGGGGGGAATTATGACATTAAATTATTATTAGGCATGTTATCTGCATTAACTACTGGAACCGTAGTAATGCTTATTTTTGCCATTATTGTTGTAAAAAAATTAACTGACAAAT
>JAMOVR010000048.1 GCA_027061945.1 Candidatus Heimdallarchaeota archaeon | reverse complement strand
TAGATATTGGGGTACACTAGAACAGTACTGAGAGGGATAACATGAGTGAGAAAGAAATAATAGCAAAGTCCATTTCAAAGAAGTTCCCTCAAAAATTCTTTCCAAAAATAAGCTATATGGAAGTATTGAGAGATATTACTTTTGAAATTAAAAAAGGACAAAAAGTTGCATTAATAGGTGGGAACGGTTCTGGAAAAACTACTTTGTTAAAGACATTAGCAGGGATATATTTTCCAGATCAAGGAAAACTCGAGATAAGAGGAATTAATCCTATTGATTATCCTGAAAAAATAGCAAAAATCACGTCTTTAATTTCACCATCTTTAGATTTTCAAAGAAAACTAACATTAAGACAGACATTGAAGTTTTTTTACAACATATTATATCCACATGGGGACATGGACTTTGCGTTAAGTATCTTAAAAGAAATGCATATGTTGCATATGCTTGATAAAAGACTTGAAGGCTTTTCTGAAGGTCAAAAAGCAATTACAAGAATAGCAATTGGTTTAATGAAGCAACCAGAAATTTTATTCTTGGACGAAGTAACCACTGGTTTAGATATAAATAGAAAAGAAGACTTGATTACTTTTATTCATGACAATTTTAAGGACAATACTATTGTCATGGTTGATCATGACCCTGTTGTAGTAGAAAGAATCTGTGATAGTTATATTCTTTTAAGTCAAGGAATTATTGTTAAACAGGGAAAGGCTAAAGACATTCCAAATGAATTAGCATATAAATATGAAGTCAGAACGCTAATGAAAAAGAGATATAGTTATGATGAAATTGTCATGCTGTTTCCAGATCAAGCAGATGATGTTTTAGTTGATGGGCATGTTGTCTACTTTAGGGCCGCAAACGAAGATGAGTTATATTCAATAATTGAAAGGCTAAAACTGATAACAAACGACATTGTCAGATATGTTGTATCCACAGTAGATCTAGAAAATATTTATTTAGCATTAAAACCAAACGCAATAAAACAGATTAGAAATGCTGAGACTAAAAAAGGACTTCCAAATAAGACTCCAACTATAGAAGAGCTACAAGAGATAATTAAAATGTTTGGAATAATGATATTGCCAGAGAAAAGAAAAAATAAAAAATAATTTTTTTCATTCTTTTTCTCTAAAACGCTCTAAAATAAAATAACTATTCCTCCATACTTATTAAGTAGAGAAAAGGTGAAAGACGTGGTAGAAAAAACAATAATTATTCGCGATCCAGTTCATGAATACATAAGAGTATCCCCTGAAGAGATTAAAATTATTGATCATCCTTTAGTACAAAGATTAAGATGGATTTCTCAACTAAGTGGTGCACAATTTGTTTTTCCGTCTGCAGTGCATACTAGGCTTGCTCATGTCTTAGGTACAATGCATCTATCAGGGCTATATGCGGAAAGAATTTTTGAAGATGATGATGAAAAAAAACATAAGATCCAAGTTGCCCGCTTAGCAGGGCTTCTTCACGACGTTGGACACGGACCATTTAGTCATCAATTCGATGATAGTGTTTACAAGCATGTATATCCAGGGAAAAAACACGGTCATGACATACACAGAAACAAAATTGTCACAGAATCTCCTTTAAAGGATGTAATTAGTGAAACAGGTGTTGAACCAAATGAATTAATCAATGTGTGGAAAGGAAAAAATCAAATCATGCTTTCTATTGTTCAAGGGACACTTGGGGCAGATAGGATGGACTTTTTGGTAAGAGATTCTTATTTTGCAGGAACATCTCAATTTGGGCAATTACCGATTTATAGGATTATTCATCATGCCTCAATACAAGATCATGAGGGTATTCCAGCACTACATTATAATGTCAAAATTTTAGACGACATATACCAAGCATTATTAGGTAGATTTTTCCAATATAAAGGATTATATTTTCATAAAGCAAGTCGAGCCGCAGATCTTTTAATAACTAATATGTTAAGCGAAGCAGCAATTCCTTTAGGATTACCTGATAAAGTCAAAGATTGGGATGAATTTTCTCGTTTAAATGAATATACATTGATTGGAACAATTATGAGTAGCAATAATGGTTCGATTAAAAAAGCAAAAGAGATATGCAACAGACTATTGATAAGAGATCTACCAAAATTAGTTTGGGAACAAATTTTAGAGGAAGACACTATTGATTATATAAGTCATAATTTAGAAGAAGGAGCAAAACAAATAGCATATAACAAGTTCATTCGGAAAATAGAAAGAATCGCTAGACAAAAGCAAGAAGAAATGCCAAAAACATATATTGATTTTACGTATCCAATGAGTACAATAAATCCAAGAGAATTTAATGCAACTAAGACCTTTATTTGGGATCCTCATAATAAAATAGATGATTATAAGAAAAGTCTTAGAATTGAAGACGCACTAAAGAAAACTAGATATGTCGGAACCCAAGGGGGTGTAAATCTTACAGACCGATTTTTAATCCTTAGAGTATATGTAGATGCAAAAGACCGAAATAAAATAAATTTATGGTTGGAAGAGGAAGAAAAAAATCTCACTGAGAAAAATGATGATGACACGGAAATAACAAGTTACTAACAAACGTATAGATACTCTTTAACTTTCTCGGCGGGAAATTTCCTTCTAAAAAGATGGGATAAGAGATGAAACTCCAATAATATTATATATTTACAGATTATGGATTGATTAGGAGTAATAATGAAATATGACTTAGATAAAGCCTCACACACATTATTATACGCGCTATATCTTGCTTGAAGACGGGCAGGATACATAACGTTTATTTGAGCATTTTGAAGACAGGACTGAGACAGCTAGTAGCGGATGTAGAGAAAAAAAACATAAAATTAACTCCGAACCATCTTTTACAAGGAAATGGTTCTGGGGATGACTTTCTTGATAAAGCAGAAAGCCCCTTGCAAAAGCAGTAAATAGTTAACTAGTTGAGGAATACGAACAACTTATTTCGCACAATCCAAAAAAAGGGATACAAATTGAATGTACAAGAATCTAAAATAAGAACACCATTTGTCCTTTGCATTGCTGAAAAACCT
This sequence comes from Candidatus Heimdallarchaeota archaeon, assembly GCA_027061945.1. Taxonomy (GTDB): domain Archaea; phylum Asgardarchaeota; class Heimdallarchaeia; order Heimdallarchaeales; family JAJRWK01; genus JAJRWK01. The sequence continues at coordinate 9,583 of JAMOVR010000048.1, read as the reverse complement.
TCTGCAGCCAAAAGAATTGCAAATGCTTTAGCTGAAAAAGGCGTAGAACAAATTACCATTGGAAAAGAAAGTATTTATAAAATCGTTAGAAAAAATGAGAATTTAATAATTACTGCAGCGTCAGGACATATTTTTAGCGTAGTACAAGATGGTTATGGGTCAGAATTTCCAACATATGATTTTAAATGGGCTCCGTTATACAAAAAATCTCGAGGAAGTAATGAAATTAAAAAGGATCCGTATAGTCAGAGAATATTAAATATTTTCAAAATCTTGAAAGAACTAATTCCAAAAGCAGAAAAAATAATCATTATGACCGATTATGATCAAGAAGGCGAAGTTATTGGGGGTATAATATTAAAAGAGTTAGGAGGAGAAAAAATCTTTAGAACTGCTAAAAGAATGAAATTTTCTACTTTGACTAAAGATGAGCTTAAATTGGCATATGATAAATTATTGCCTACTATTGATTTCAACTTATTTGAAGCAGGAGTCACAAGACATTATTTAGATTGGTTATATGGTATAAATTTATCTCGAGCATTAATGTTAACATATAAAAGAGAAACTTCAAAATTTAAATCACTTTCAACGGGAAGAGTTCAAGGTCCCACATTAAGATTTGTATATGATAGAGAAATAAAAATAAAAAGTCATGTGCCAATACCATTTTGGCAGATTAAAATAAGGATTTTTATCGATAATAACCCCATAGAATTAAAAATAGAAAAAAATTTTGAAGCAGAAAAAGAAGCAAAAAGAAAAGCAGAGGAATTTTTAAAAGGAGAAATTTACATTGAGAAAATAGAGGCCAAAGATGTAAGAATCTCTCCTCCTGTTCCACCAAACTTAAGTAACCTTCAAGGAGAGATCTACAGGTTATATAAGATTCCTCCAGAACAGACATTGGCAATTGCAGAAAAGCTCTATTTAGGCGCTTTAATTTCATATCCCCGAACAGATGCCCAGCAATATCCGAAAGATCTTAATCATATTGAAATCATAAATAAATTAGCTCAACAAAAAAATTATATTAGCTTGAAAAAATTTGTTCTTCCCATTAAAAAAAATAGACCGGTAAGTGGTAAAAAAACAGATCCTGCTCATCCGGCTATCTATCCAACAGGCGAAAAACCAGATAAAAAACTAAATTCTAAAGAATTTAAGATATATGACTATATAGTACGCCGATATTTTGCTACTTTAGCCGAGGACTCTATTGAAACACGAAAAAAGATCGTTTTTTCAATTAATAAACAAGAAATGGTGTCCATTACCATTACAAAACCAAAGAAAAGAGGTTGGAAACAAGTATTAAACATAAAAGAAGCTAAAAATAAATTTTCAGAATCCCTGGAAAAATTAAGAGAAGGAATGAATATAGAGAAATTTGAAGTAAAAACAGAACAAAAGTATACAACACCACCACCAAGATATAATCCCAGTTCATTATTGAAAGAGATGGAAAAAAATGAAATAGGTACAAAGGCTACTAGAGCTGAAATAATTAATACGCTGAAAAAAAGAGGTTATCTACAAGGAAAAGAATCTTTTGAAATAACGGAATTAGGCCTCACGGTAATGGAGATTTTAAAACAGAATAGTCCCATTATTACGTTACCAGACTTGACAAGGCAGGTTGAGCAGTCATTAGCTAAAATTGAGAGAGCAGAAATAGATTCAAATACCGTAATATTGCAAGGAATAGTTTATCTTCATAAAGTATTATTAGATCTTCATAATGAAAGAAAAAATATTGGACAAGCACTTGATGCTTCAGTAGATCCAAAGAACCAGAATAAACAAAACTATGGTACGTGCCCAATTTGTAAAACCGGAAAATTAGAAATAAGAATTGCTAGAAATACTGGTAAAAGATTTTTGGGGTGCACAAATTATTTTAATACTGAAATTAAGTGTAATGCATCGTTCCCACTTCCACAGAAAGGTAAAATAGAAAAAACAAATAAAAAATGCCCTGCAGATGGCTATACAATGGTTAAAGTAATTACAAATAAAAGAATCTGGTATTGGTGTATTAATCCAGAATGCCCAGAAAGAAAAAAATGGGGTAAAAACTCAGACTTCGCAAAAATAAACAATGAAGGGGATTAAGTTGAAAGAAAAATGCCCAATTGACGGAAAAATTGCGTTTTTAGAAGGAAAAGATAATACTTACTTTTTTTGTGCATATCATTATTTTGCATACCACAATTTAAAAGACGGCTATCATCTATGGAATGAGAAATTAGAGAAAAAACTCTCTTGGGAGGAATACTTAGATACTATTTTAAAACTTAAAGATAAGTCTGATAATTTAGTGGGAGAATGGGTTAAAGACGTAATATCTTTTCTCCTAAAGAAACAATAAAACTGGAAAATGGAGCCCTGGGCGGGTCTTGAACCCGCGACCTCGTCCTTTTTGTCTTTTCTAAGTTACCAAGGACGCGCTCTACCCCTGAGCTACCAGGGCTTTCTTTCTATAAGAGAAAACTCCTTGACATTCATGGATAAAATAAGGAAGAAAAAAAACTTTTCTTTAATGTCGGAGTGAAGTTTTGTTTAAGTGAAAAAGAACAAGCCAATTATTTAGCAAAGCAATTTTATTAACGTGCCAAAGGTATTTTTGATAAGCAAAATTAATGCGATAAAAACTTCATAATGATAAAATAAAAATTATGGCAATTTAGGCAAAATATTCATATTAAAGGAGAACATTTATCAAGAAAAAATATTTTATTAGCAAAGAAGCTATTAATCATTAAGCAATGAACCATAATCTTAATTAAATCAAAAAAACGGAAAATTCAGAATTAGCTTAACAATTGACTAAAAATCTAGGGCTTAAATTCAAAAATTTAGAAAAAAACGTAATAGTAGTGATTTAAAATGGAAGACGTAAGTGATTATGATGTCTACGTTATAGGCGGTGGTCCTGCGGGGTCATCCGCAGCATGGTATCTAGCCGATCAAGGAATTAACGTAGCATTAATTGATCGTGGAAAACCGATTGGTAGTAAGAACGTTTCAGGTGGTGTTTTATGGGGCCATGACCTCAAAGTATTAGATGAGGAATGGTGGAAAAAGGCTCCAATAGAAAGAGCCATAATTTCAAAAAAAATAGGCCTTTTAACAGAGGATAAAGCAATGTTATTTGACTGGGATTTTGAAGAATGGGGTCATGAACCATATGTTGGATTTAGTATTTTAAGAGCAAAATTTGACCGATGGCTTGCTAAAAGAGCACAAGAAGCAGGAGCAGATATTTATGAGGGGATTGCAGTAGATAAACTTTGGATTGAGAAAGGGGAAGTAAAAGGAATTGTTCAAGCAGGAGACAAATTTAAGAGTAAAGCGGTAATTGTTGCGGATGGAGCAAATTCTAGAATACTAATAAATTCAGGATTACTAACAAAACCATTTAGCCAAAATGACTTTTATTTAGGAATAAAAGAAGTTTTAACATTACCAGAAGAAACAATAGAAGAAAGATTTGGACTTAACTCTGAGGAAGGCACCGCATTTGAATTTATTTTAGGCGGGCTACCTAAAAACATTGTAGCAGGTGGTTTCTTATACACTAATAAGAGAAGTTTATCTTTGGGTGTTGTTGTTGATTTAGACACATTACCTCTAGGAATTCATAGCTATGACGTATTTGAATATTATAAACAGCACCCAAAAATTAAGAGATTAATAAAAGATGCAAAAGAAGAAGAATACGCCGCGCATTTTGTTCCCAAAGGTGGATTGCATATGATGCCACCTTTATTTGGAAATGGATATGTAGTTGTAGGAGATGCAGCAGCACTATGTTTCAGTAATGGATTAGTAATAAATGGAAATGGACCTGCCATTAGATCTGGAATTGAAGCGGCGAAAGTTGTCTCTGAAGCAATAAAAATAGGAGATACTTCTTCTAAATTCTTAAGTAAATATGCTACCTCATTAAAATCTACATATGTTCTTGAAAACTTAATAAGATTCAAGAATGTTGAGAAATTCAAAGACAATCCGAGAATTTATTCCACATACACGCCATTTATTCTCAACTTCTCAGAGAAATTATTAAGAGAAGAGAACAAGCCAAGAGAGCATTTAGTTAAATTATTAAAACAAGAACTGAAAGAAGCTGGTATCAATTCTATAAAAGCCGCTATTGATTTGTCAGGAGTGAGATATCTATGAGCGAAACGCAGCATAAGTTATTTACATTAAAATTTGACATTAAGAATAAATTAGGAAATGATACTTTTGAAACAGATGCTGAAGAAAGGGCACACATTACTATAAAACCAGAAATCTGTCGGGACTGCCCTCATAAAAAATGCCTTTATGCGTGTCCTACTAGATGCTATAATCTTATAGACGGAGAAGTAAAGTTCCAGTATGAAGATTGCGTAGAATGCGGGACATGCTTTTTGGTATGTGATCAAGGGAGCGTATCCTGGTCAAACCCGCAAGGGTCATTTGGAATAAAATATCAGTTAGGGTGAACGAAAAATGAGTAATAAAACATTTAAAATAGCGGTGTTAATAAAACAAGTCCCAATTCCTTCAAAAATGAGGGCTACAAAAGAAGGGCTAATGGATCGTTCAGTCGCATCAATGATGAATCCATATTGTAAACATGCGTTAGAAGCGGCTTTAGAATTGAAAGACACAATTGGAGAAGAAAAAACCGAAATATGGGTTATAAGCATGGGTCCACCTAATTTTGAGCAGTCATTAAGAGAAGCTTTATCAATGGGGGCAGATCATGCTATTCTTCTTTCAGACAGAAAACTCGCAGGATCTGACACTTATGCTACTGCTAAAGCATTAGGTACATTAATTCAAAAATTGGGTGTTAATTTTAACATAGTATTCGCAGGATTACAGACAATTGATGGTGATACTGCTCATGTTGGGCCGCAAGTAGCTGAAAGATTAGGAATCCCTCATGTTTCATATGTAGAAAAAATTGATTTCAAAGGAGATCATGTAGTTGTTAGAAGAATTTTAGAAGGAGGAAACATTACTTACAAAGTACCTCTTCCAGCATTACTAACAATTACAAATACTGCAAACAAACCTCGAGGGCCTCGTCTTAAATATGCGATACGTGCCAAGAATGAAGAGATAAAAGTCTATAGTGTTGATGATATTGGTCTTACAGCAGAAGAAGTGGGTTCGGCAGGATCACCTACTTTAGTCTATCGTGTTAAAAACGTAACTCACGACCGTCCACCATGCCAGTTTATGGAAGGAGAAACCGTAGAAGACAAAGTGAATATGTTAGCGGAAAAACTTAGAGAGCTTGTTGAGGCATCAAAAGCGGAGGCTGTTGAAGCATGAGTACAAATGAAAAAAAACAGAGAAACGAAGAAGAATATGAGATTGTGGACCGTAGTAAACAAGGTGTCGAGGGCGTTTTTATTTGGGGACAAATGATGCCAAATAATGAGCCCCACGACGTAACATTCGAATTATTAGGGGAAGGTAGAAAAATAGCAGATAAACTTAATACTAAACTCACTGCAGTACTAATTGGCTATAATGTTAAAAAATGGGCACAAGAACTAATATACCGAGGGGCAGATCGGGTTATTGTTGTAGATCATGAAAAGCTAAAAACATTCGCAGTACTACCCTATACTCAAGTAATTTATGACATTATCCAAAAGGAAAAACCAGAAGTATTTCTCTTTGGAGCAACTACTTTTGGAAGAGAGTTAGCACCTAGAGTCGCTGCAAGAGTCCATACTGGCTTGTCTGCAGACTGTACAATGTTCGATGTAGGGGATTATGTAAATAGAAGAAAAAAACTAAAGTTCGAAAATGTTCTTTATATGGTTCGTCCAAGCTTTGGAGAATCAAAATTAGCAACTATTCTTTGTCCTCTTAACTTTCCCCAGATGGCATCAGCAAGACCAGGTATTTTCATACCCTTAAAAAGAGATGAAACAAGAAAAGGGGAAATAATTGACTTTACTCCAGAATTCTCTGAAAAAGATTTTGTAGTTGATGTTTTAGATGTAAATGTTGGTGGAGGGGAACAAATTGATCTTAAAGGAGCAAAAATAATTGTATCTGGAGGAAGAGGAGTCGGAGAAAAAGGCTTTGACATGTTAAGAGAATTTGTAAAGGTTTTAAGAGAAAAAGGATATAAAGCAGAATTAGGAGCTAGTAGGGGTGCAGTTGAAGCAGGATATATCTCCTCGAAGCATCAAGTAGGGCAAACAGGTACAACTGTTAGGCCAGATGTTTACATTGCAATCGGCATTTCTGGAGCAATTCAGCACTTAGCAGGAATGAAAGAAAGTAAATATATTATTGCAATAAATAAAGATCACGAAGCACCAATATTCTCTGTGGCTACCTTTGGGATCGTAGGAGATTATCAAGACGTCGTTCCAATAATGATTGAGAAAGTAAGAAAAGGCGAAATGGTATTCCCAGTAACTCAATAAATTGACACTAAATGGATCTCAATAGTTGCTGTGTCCTAATGACAACAACGTCAATGTTAAATATCATTACAAAAAAAGTTTGCATAGTTTTTAGCGCCGGTGGTGTAGTGGCTAGCATTAGGGCCTTCCAAGCCCTCGACCCGGGTTCGAATCCCGGCCGGCGCACCAACAATATTTTCTAATTTTTAATTATACCATTTTTTGAGGTGTGTAACTTTTGAGTCTTTTTGATGAGTTATCTGTCAGGATTTCTCATAGGATCTCTAAAAGAATAGATCTAACGAAGGAAGCAGTAGTAGTTCTATCATTAGCTAGACTAATCTATGAATTAGGGATTGTTGATCTTTATCCTGAAGCTGGAGACATATTAGAGATAATTGAAAAATTGAATCCTTCTATTGGATTAAACGGAATAAGTGGAGATTTATTGGCAGTAAATAACATCTTAGAAAAAATAATAACAGACCTAAAAAATAACCAAGAAGTAAAGATCCAAAACAATAATTTTGTTTTAAGGGATATCAAGGGCATAAAGAAAAAAATAATGGTTATTGAAGAGATAATTAACTCAAAAAGCAGTGAAAATTAATTTTTAACTCTGTCGGCGGGAAGTCCCCTTCCGTAAGGGTGGGGATGAAATTAACGCCGATACACGCTTTTACTCCTTCATACCAGCATAATGCCAGTATGGAGCCTATACGCTGGAAAAACGTTATTATCATGAAACAACTATTAAACAAGGAAAAAACAGAAGAAAACAAAACAAAAGAAGAGAAGAGCGATATTAATTAATGCTGAGCTATAAGTTCAGAATCTACCCCGACGAGTCCGTAGAAGAAAAACTGGAAGAAAGCTTGGAGATAGCCAGATAGCTATACAACCGATTACTAGAAGAAATTAACAAGGCGAAAAATATAGGGAACTAAACAACCTAGAAACACACGCAATCACTAATAGTGAAGCTGAAAAAAGACGAAAACCCCGAACTAAAAAACGAATCCTAAAAAAATACTCCAAACCATTTCTTACAATAAATAAAGGAAGTGGTTTTGGGGCAAGTTTTCTCGGTGAAGCAAGAAACTCCTCAAAAAACAAGGGAGTAGTTCACTTAGATCGGATTTAATTCTTAACTCACATTTTTGTTCTTTTCCTTCTCTTCTCACAATTCTTTCAAATCCCAATTCTCAATCATCAGATATGTTGTTATTGAGTATGTGGTTTGTTGCATTATGATTGAAATCTCGCTTCCTGTTTTTCTCTCCTTATCCTCCTTGCAAAAGCGAGGGATAAGAAACGTCTGAATTAGTATTAAAAAACACGAAGAATCGGGAAATTGGTTCTAGGATGGATCGAAAAAAAAATAATATAACAATGGAAAATGTAACTCGGCTTCTGTGCCCCGGTAGTGTAGTCCGGCCCAGCACTACGGGCTCTCGTCCCGTCGACCCGGGTTCAAATCCCGGCCGGGGCACCATTCTCATTTTCACGCCATGAAAATTTGGCAGGAAACCCACCAATAGAAGTGGTGGGAAGAATACCCATCATAAAAACCTTAATAGCCGCCTACCATATAGTTAATATTAGGGCGTGTGGCTCGCTCGTCGGGACACTGTGAATACAAGGCACGAAATGGCATATGCCCTGTTCATACCTATACGCCCAACCCCACGACTTTAGTCATGGGAGCATATTCATAATATAATAAATAAAGAAAAATTTTAGGTTAAGTTTAACTAAATATTTGGTGAAATAAATGGCCAACTCAGTAGATTATGAAATAATGTGGGTTGAGAAATATAGACCAAAAAATTTAGATGAAATAGTTAATCAGAAAGGAGTCGTAGAACGACTAAAAGGATTCGTGAAAAAAGGTTCTCTCCCACATTTATTATTTTCAGGGCCTCCTGGAACAGGAAAAACTTCGGCAATTCTTGCATTAGCAAATGAGATTTATGGCCCGGAGTTGGCCCAATATAATGTACTAGAATTAAATGCTTCTGATGATAGAGGAATAAAAACAGTAAGAGAGGACATAAAAGAATTTGCTAGAACTGCACCTGTGGGTGGTGCAAGCTTCAAGATAATTATCTTAGATGAAGCAGATAACCTAACTGCTGACGCACAGCAAGCTCTAAGGAGAACAATGGAGAGATATGTCAAAACAAGTCGATTTGCTTTACTTTGTAATTATCCAAGCAAGATCATTGAACCAATACAATCAAGATGCGCAATCTTCCGTTTTTCACCATTATCAAAAGAAGATGTAGTAAAAAAATTAAAACAGATCTGTAAAGCAGAAAATGTTAACGCACCAGATGATGTGTTAGAGGAAATATATGCAATTGCGGAAGGAGATCTACGGAAAGCAATAAATCTTTTGCAGGCTGTAAGTGCAACTGGTAGGGAAAAGATAACAAAGGAAATAGTTTATGAGATCGCAGGATTATTACAACCAGAAGAGATAAGAGAAATAATTTATTTGTCTGTTAGAGGGGAATTAAAAAAAGCAAGGGGAAAGCTTTTCTCACTAATGATTGATAAAGGAATAAGTGGTACTGACATAGTAAAACAGATGAGTAGTGAGGTACTACAATTTGAAGATATTACTGAGCAAAAAAAAGTAAAGATAATGGATGCTATAGCAGAAACAGATTATAGATTAGCAGAAGGTGCATCAGAAGACATACAAATATTAGCACTACTCGCCAGAATGGCAGAATGAATTTTGTTTTACCGTATAGTAGTACAGTATTAGTACAATACAAGTATTGCGCAAAAGTGTCGTTCTTTAGAATTTGGCGATGAACGCTTAAATATTTAACTAAAAAAGTTTATTCTTGATTAGATTAGATGGTAACGGCTATCCATAAGGGTCAACGTACCGATGGATAAATAGATGGTTGGCTGTGTTAAGAGAAATATGAACACAGTAATCAAAGTTAATTTATATAGACAGAGACTCAGCATTTCAATGTAGGAAATACCAATATAAGGTATTGTGGTGGTAATGACAGAATGTTATGTTTTTGACAGCAGTGCATTAATAAACACACGTGATTTGAATAAAATTCTTAGAAATAAGAAAAATACGATAATTTTTTTTTCTGAAGAAGCACTAAAAGAATTAAATT
>JAMOVR010000047.1 GCA_027061945.1 Candidatus Heimdallarchaeota archaeon | reverse complement strand
AGAATAAATTATTCTTCAAAAGGAATTATCATAGAAGACCTAAATTTCATATCCTTTGATCCTGTTAAAAAACCGATAACAGAAGTTATTTTTGTATCTCATCCTCATTCTGACCACCACCCAAAAGCCATCAAGAGAAATTTAAAACTAATTTCTAGTCATTCTACACATAAAATATTGAAGTATAAACTCAAAACGATCTTTCAATATAAAGAAAAATTAGAAACAGAGACATGGGTTCTGAAGCAAATTCCTTCTGGGCACATGTTTGGTAGTACTTCTTTAATAATAAAAAATAAAGAAAATGGATTGAAAATATTATACACTGGGGACGTTAATAATAAATCTCGTTTTGGTCTGGAAGGTATTAACCCACCAAAAATAGACGCAATTATTATTGAAGCGACATATGGACATCCAAAATATGTGTTTCCAGATCCAGAACGCATAATTTCTGAGGCATATGATCAAATACAGGATATTAGTAGCAAAAAAATAGTATTTATACATTCTTATGCATTGGGAAAAGCACAAACAATAATGGCAAGTCCTTTGAATAAATTAATTGAGGGTATAGGCCCACAAATAAAAGTGTATAACAAGCTTTTTTCCCCGAAAGATGTAGTACTAAACAATGAGATAAAAGCGATTAAAGAACCAAAAAAACCAGGAGTATACTTAGTATCAAAACTTCCAAAAAAAAGACCAAAAAATTCAGTCATATTTTTCTTTACTGGATGGGCATTATCAACGTTAAATTCTTACTATGCCTATCCACTAAGTGATCATTCTGATTTTCTGGGACTACTTGAGATAATAAAAAACAGTGGGGCTAAAAAAGTTTACACTGTTTTTGGTTATAGTAATGAGTTTGCTTCTTATCTTCGAGGTGTCGGGATTGAAGCTGTAGCCATAGATTCTAATCAAGCAATGTTGGATTTTTAATTATTAGAGAAGAAGTATGACAAAGATATAAACTAAATATAAATCTCATCCTTATAAAATCATTATTTTTGTTTTTTGACTTGCATTTAGCTAAGAATTTTTGAATTAATTATAAGTAAAACTAATAAAATTACATTAGTAATTTTTTAACGGATCAATAATGGACCCTGTTGTTCTGGGAATTGTAAGTAGTACTTTCGCATTATTGGGTCCCCTTGTATTGCTTTTTGGGATCCTAAGAAATGCAGATTTGCTACATTATAAATTAGACAACATCTATCTAGTTTTTTTCTTAATCCTCCAGCAGTTTATTTTGCTTCCAGAATCGAACCTTTTGTTTCATCGTTTATTTGGATTTCCAATAATTTTCTCAACTGTTTGGATCTGGAGGACATCCATTGTTTTGGGAATTTATGGTGTATCTTTATATATCTACCGTTTGAATGATGTTATCTCAACTAAGTCAGCATTTTTATTGATAATAATGTTTATTGGTGGTGCGGCAGCTGGCGGTGTCGCAACTAGTTTCATGTTCGAAGAACAAAAACAACTAAGTGAAATGATTTTTTATGATCCTTTTATTGGAGGTATAATTACTGTTGTATCTGTATTTATTCTGTCAGTAATGGGTTTTCTAAGTATCTTAACTTATTACTTAAAATATCGTCCTAAACTTTACAGAAGATATAGTCGCATTGTTTATAATGAATTATGGGCTTCTTTCTTTTTCTTGATTGGATCTATTATTGTAATGATTCAGAGGACTCTTTTACCTCCCTTTTTCCCTTTTAACTTTTTTACCCTTTGGTGGGGATTAACAGATTTAGTATTAGGTGTTTCTTTATTTAGATTACCATGTGATAGTACTGCATTTTTGTTATCAATACGTAGTATGTCCACTCAAGAAGAGATTCTTAGGGTGAATTTGAAAGATCTTCATGAAGATCCTAATCTAATGTCTACTGTTTTATTTGGGGCGGGAACAATTTTCAAAAGTTTTAGTCAAGAAAAAGTAACAACTATTTTTGAAGGGACAAAAGCGAGGGCAATCGTAAGTATGTATAAAGATTTAGTAGGTACTTTTCACTTAGAAGGAAAAGGATGTGAAAAAGACGAGATCGCTTTATATTTATTCTTAAAACAAATTTATAGAAAAAAGCCTAAAAGTATAAAGGAATATCAGCAATTAATCGATATATACTTAACTCCTTTCTTTGAAAGCAGTTTTTACACAAAAGAAGACTATGTTATTACACTTTTTAACTCTGTTAGTAAGAATCCTCCTTCCAAAAGGTAAGAAATGAAAGCAATTTTATAGTACATATTTTCGGTCGTGTTGTTGATTATTAATAATACATATTACTAAAAAGACAGGGAGCTATCCATAGTGTCTTGCTAAGAAAATAACCTAGAAAAAAGAGCTCATGACCTTTCACAAGGAAATAACTCTAATCACGTCTTGTTGGTGAGAATGTAGCCCCTCGCGAAAATAAGCTATAAATCACATAGTTGAAATTGGGCTCATATTGAATCATTCTTAGAGATCTATTCCTAAAAACAGGACGTTTCCTATTATGTCTCCTAATTCCAAAATTAATAGTTCCTTGTTCTTTTTCCAAATGTTTTCAATTTCTAAAATAATTTTATTATCTACAAGTTCTAAACATCTTATGTCATTGAAAAAAATAGTATCTTTTTCTAAGAAGCCGATCTTAATATATTCCAATAATTGTATCGTATCATATTCCCCAAGTTTTTTGTTGCTTTTAATTTTACTTAAAAAAAATTCGGGGACAGAATAGTTCTTTACCTCTAATTTTAAAAACCTATCATTTTTCTCAAGAATCTTGACATCGACATTAGGAGATAAATCATAGTTATTTTTTATGTTCATGGGGCTTATTGCGGTTTTTAGAACAATTGGAAAATGATGACTTGATGATTGTTTTTTATGGAAGTTTTTATGATTAATATGTTCTTTTTGCCTTGTTGATTTGTTTTCATCTTCTTTTCTTTCCCATAAAAAAGCAATCTCTTTTAATATTTTTTGTTTTTCTTGAAAATAAATCATAAATGGTGAAATTTTTTGTTTTTCTTTTTTTAGCAGTCCTAGTCTTTTATTAACAAAAGTGTATGAAACCCATGAATTATCACAACCAACCCATTTCCTTCCAAGACGTTCAGAAGCAATTATTGTTGTCCCTGAACCCATAAAAAAGTCTCCTATTAAGTCCCCTTCTTTAGTAGTACTTTTAATTATTCTTTCTAAAAGTCTCAATGGCTTTTGTGTGTCAAAGTACAAATATTCCTTTCGATATCTTTCGGTAGCCCAAATATCTGTCCACCAGTCCTCCAAGACCTTCCCTCTCCTGTTAATCTCTTCAAGACTAATTTTTCTGCCGGAGTAATTCATAGCAGTTCCCTTTGTATCGTGGATACCAGACTTGTAAGGAGTTCTTATGGGGTAAAAACGCGGATTATTAGATTTAGAATATCTAAGAATAATATCATGTTTTTTAGGAAAATCATTTTTTACTTTTGAGGGGCCAGTATAACACCAAACAATTTCATTTCGAAAATGTTCATAACCAAATACTTCATCTAATAACACTTTTACATAATGACTAGCATGCCAATCTAAGTGAACAAATAAATTCCCATCTTTTTTTAAGAGCCTTTTTATTAAGAGAAGACGTTCATATATAAATTCTAAATAATCCGTTAATGATCTCCATCTATCTAAATACGATGAAAAAATAATTTTAGTTGTTTCTTTTTTATTTATTTTTTCTAATTGTTTTTCTTTACTCAAAATTTTTTTTTAACTGTAAATCGTTTTTCAGTAAAAAAAGGAGGATCAATATATATCATGTCAAATTTTTCCTCAAAGCCATTTTTGAGTAAAAACATCATGCATTTTAGATTATCTCCAACAAAAATCATATTATCAATGCTTTTGTTTTCAAAAGTACTCTTTTCTGTTCTGTAAATGCCTATTCTCATGAATCTTTGATTATTATTAAACAATTTTTTTAGGTAAACCTTTACTTGTTCTTTTCCTTCCCAGCTCAACATAAACTCTAAAAACAAAAAAACAAACAATAAATAAAAACATATCAATAAAAAACAAGTAACACACACAAAGTATTTTTTAACTTTCTCGGCGGGAAATCCCCTTCCGAAAGGGAGGGGATGAAATCCGAAAACATCATATGTTTTTTTGTATATTTTTTTCTTGCAGGGCTGGGACGGCCCGTAGCGCCTGTGGAGAGAGTCTCCTCTGTGAAGCAGAAAGCCCCTCGCAAAAGCAAGGGGTAGTTCACAGATCAAAATACTTACTTTTCTCCCAATCAGTTACATTTGTTAAATAGTCTCTCCATTCTCTAAGTTTTGCAGTCAAAAACTCTTCGAAAACGAGATCTCCTAAGGCTTTTCTCATGAATCCAGTATGTTTAGTGACTATAAAGAGAGCATCTCCTAATGAATTGGGCAAAGTTTCTATGTTTTTAGCTTGTAGTTTTTCTAAAGAATAAGTATAAAGATTATCGGTTATAGGTTCGGGTGGTTCTAATTTCTTTTGAACACCATAATTACCTGCATGTAAAAGGACAGCTAAACCTAAATATGGGTTTCCTGAAAAGTCACCACTTCTAATTTCAAATCTTGTTTTTTCAGGATCACTTGTCATGGGTATACGGATTAATGCAGACCGATTCATTGGGCCCCAACTAATATATGTCGGAGCTTCAAACCCTGGAACAAGTCTTTTGTAGGAGTTAACTGTTGGTGAAAGAATAGCGCTTAAAGGTTTAGCGAACTGTAAGATCCCTGCTATGAAATGAAGTCCATAATCAGATAAGATTTCTGATTTTTTTTCTGGAGCAAAGAGGTTTACTCCGTCTTTCTTAATTATCACGTGATAATGCAGACCATTTCCGGGCTGATCTGTGAAAGGTTTTGGCATAAAAGTGGCTTTAAGATCCAGTTGGGCAGCACGGGCACGCACTAAATTTTTAAATAGGATTAATTTATCAACAGCTTTAATTGCAGATGAGTAACCAAGCTCAACTTCATATTGTGATGAACCTACCTCATGATGACCCACGACAGGAGTAATTCCGATTTTAGGCAAGTCATTGAATATCTTCGTGATAAATCTTTCTGCCTTAGAAGTAGGGTAAAAAGTAGCATATTCTCCTTCATCGTATAACGAGCCATCTTGATTAAGAAGATAAAATTCTGGTTCTGGTTTTATTATCATTTCACCATTTTCACCTAGTATTTGCTTTTGGGCATTGTAAAGAACTCTACGGGGATCCCCTTCGAAAGGCTTTCCATTTTTAGTTAGAAATGAAAATACTACCCCAATAGGATCATCAGTATATGGTAATTGATATCTACTTGTAAAATCAGGAGTTAAATGCAAATCAGAATTTTCTATATTTGAATATCCTATTGACGACCCATCTATACTAGCACCTCTAACTAGATTTTCATCTTTATCAAATTCATTTAGCTTTTTGGGGGAAGATAACGGAACCATCATTCCCCTAGTATAACCAAGAATATCAGTAGTTCTTATTTGAACATATTTAAATAACATGTTATTATTCACCTTTTTTTTATTGTATTGATGCGTAGATAAATCACGCTTTTGTGCTATGGCATAAAGTGTTTTCTCTTTGTTTTTGAGTTGTTTTTGGATGTTTTCTTATTTTTTGTTTTCACGGCTTGTAGGAGTGTTTTGACAATGTTTATAAATGAGCTTGCAAACCCTAGATTGTACCCTAAACCGATTCTTAAAATGGGTTTAGAACACGCAAAACAACTAAAAAAATACCAGTAGCAAATGCCGAAAACCTCGTAAGGGGATTGAAATCCTACGCTATAACTATTCATAAATCTCAGGGTTCTGAATGGTAGCAAATGCCGAAAACCTCGTAAGGGGATTGAAATAAAACATTCATAACGAGGTTCTGCCGCTTCTCCACGGTGTGTAGCAAATGCCGAAAACCTCGTAAGGGGATTGAAATGTATACTTAGGAGTGCTAGTAGCGATGGTGTATTTCTTGATCTTGTAGCAAATGCCGAAAACCTCGTAAGGGGATTGAAATTGTTCACGGGTTTTTCCGGAACACTGCTTTTTTTCGTTGTTTTGTAGCAAATGCCGAAAACCTCGTAAGGGGATTGAAATACTAATTCATCTTTGTCGCTGATGGTTTCACTGTTTCCATGTAGCAAATGCCGAAAACCTCGTAAGGGGATTGAAATATGTTTATTTTTTTGACGTTCCTCCTCAGGATCCTTAAGTAGCAAATGCCGAAAACCTCGTAAGGGGATTGAAATTTTGAGGTAGGGGTTTCTAGGATTTCCCCCCATAAAAGTAGTAGCAAATGCCGAAAACCTCGTAAGGGGATCGAAATACAAATACGCTTAAATTTCCTTTGAAAATGATTAAGAAAACGTGTAGCAAATGCCGTAAACCTCGTAAGGGGATCGAAATCATGAGTTCGGAGGATCTTGGATCTTTGGCCAACTTTGATTTTTTTAAATCCTTGAAAGTAGACCTATAAATAAAATATCGCAGGTAAACTTAGAAAAAATTTATCCCAGAACATTTTTAACTCTGTCAGCGGGAAGCCTCCTTCCGAAAGGGATTAAATGAAAGCCTATGCACGCTTTCACTCCTTCATACCACCACAACACCAGTACGACGCTTAGACGCTGGGAAAAACATTATTACCATGAAAAAAACAAGGAAAAAAACAAGGAAAAGCAGAAAAAACAAACAAGACATAAGAAAAGAAGAGAAGAGCGATACTAATTGATGCTGAGCTACAAGTTCAAGCTATATACAAACAAGGAAGCAGAGAAGAAGTTAGAGGAGAGCTTGGAGTTAGCCCGATTGGCTATACAACCGATTGCTGGGGGAAATAAGCAAGGCGAGGAAAGAAGGAAGAAAAATAACCCAGAAGCACACACAACACAAGCACTAATAGTTAGTGAAGCTGAAAAAAGAAGAGAACCCCGCACTAAAAAAGGTCTACTCCAAAGCATTGCAAATGGTCAATTACCAGCTATGTTATGGAACAACATGAAAGTATTGTTGAGGCTGAAGAAGAAGAACGGGAAAAAATATGTAGGCTAAAGTATAAAAAAAGGGGAGGTACAAGTCCTTAAACTGCAACATAACCAGAGCAGTTTTTCAATAGACTCTAAGAGCAACCGCATTTCTCTTTCCAAAATCGGTAGCGTGGAAGCAAAAATACACCGAGAAATAAACGGAAAAGCAAAAGGCGTCTGGGTAAAGAAATACCCCAGCAGTAAGTGGTACGCAATCCTCCAAGTAGAAAAAGAGAAAGAAAAGGACAAGCTCTTACCTACCGACAGAGTGGTTAGTCTCGACATGGGCATAGAAAAGTTCGTAGTAGACCATAGAGGGACTGCGATAGAAAATCCCAAACACTTAGACAAGACCATTGAAAGAATAAAGCCATTACAAAGAAAAAACAAAACTGTCTAAGAAAAAGAAAGTCTCTAACAATTACGAGAAATTCCGTAGAAAACTGGCTAAGAAATACGAGAAACTAAACAACCAGCGTAAAGACTTCCTACAAAAACTGTCAAAATACTACGTAAACAACTACTATATGATTTATGTAGAAAATTTGAACATCAAGGGCCGGTCATGAAAGGAAAGAACAAGACCCCGCACCAACGCATCTTAGACGCTTCATGGGGAGAATTCATAGGGATAAGGATGCTGTCTTACAAGGTGGAAGACGCTGGTAAGACACTAACAAAAGTCTCTCCCCAATACCCCAGCAAGAAGTGTGCCGTGTGCGGAGAGATAACTACTTAGCTAAAACTGAGCGATAGAGTGTTTGTTTGTCCTGAATGTGGCTGGGAAGCAAAGCAAACAGGGACTACAATGCTTTTCTAAACATCCTCAAAATCAAGACAGGGACGGGACGCCCCGTAGGGCTTGTGGAGAGAAGATCTCTATTCTGAACATTTCTTACAATAAATAAAGGAAGTGGTTTTGGGGAGAGTATTATCCATGAAACAAGAGGCTCATTGTGAAAGCAGGTGTAGTTTACTTTTAGCAAGATCGATATTAGTTTTCTTAGCAACCTCGTCAAATAAGTTAAAAATATCAAAAGTATTATCCTCAACATTAAGTTTCTTGTTACTAATCTCATTAAAATAAGAGATAAGAACTTTTTGGAATTCTTTATAATCTATGTCCAGCATTGGGACATGCATTCCTTCAAACATTACTAATGCTTTATGCTTACTTTTTGCTTTTATTAATATTTCATACCCCGACTTAGGATCTACTACATCATCTTCTTTTCCAAACATCACTAAAACATCTGTTCTAAGTAAGGGGATAAGTTTAATGCCATAATTAACTGCCTTAACTAATTCTTTGATTATCCCTAAAGGATATTCTTTGTAAGTAGACCTCAAGTAATTATATAGTGGATGCTTCATTATTCTTTTATCTTTAAATGCAATCACAGAATAGTCTATTTTTCTCACAAATATCTTAGCTATATCTATGAATGGAAGCATCCATCTTTTTTTTATTATTACTGGGGGTGAAATAGATAAAAGATTAGATATCTTATTTTCTTTTCTGTATTTTACGTCTAAATGAAAAATCAACACGTTACCTAATGAATGTCCACCAAGAATTATTCTTTCTTTATTTTTAGCAAAAGCTACATACTCTTTTTCAGCTGCTATTAACCATTCTGTGTGTTTTGTTTTAATCAAGTGATCTATTGGTATACCATGTCCAGGGAGTCTTGGGACTTTTATATGCCAATCATATTTTTCACAAATTTTTGCGATAGGAAACATATCTATTGGCGAACCAGTATAGCCATGAAAAAGAAGACATCCTGTTTTACTATTAGGATCTCCCATCTCATATGGCTCAACATTATACTCCAAAACCATTTTATTCATAATACTTCAATTTACCTTTAGATTTTCAAAATATTAAAAAGTAATAATTTTGTTTTTAGGATTATTATAACGTTTTATTAGTTATCATTAAATTACGGGATTGAATTTTTAACTTTATTAACGTGAAATTTCCTTCTGGGAATATGTGGCAGGGATAAAAGCCAATAGTTTTATTTATACGTTGTTCAAGTAACTCATAAATTAGAGATTACAAAAAACATCAACACTATGTGTAGAGAAATAATAAACATAAGATTAAGTAACGAGATGCTTGCTTTGAGTGTTGTTAGGCATTATTCATGGAATATAACGCTTTCTTTGAATATTTTGAAGATCAGCCGGAGATAGTTAGTTTAATGAAGCTTGTGGAGATATCTATAAAATCCACTCCAAACTATCCCTTACAATAAAAAGGAAGTGGTTTTGGGGAGAGTATTATCCATGAAACAAGAGGCTCATTGTGAAAGCAAGGGGTAGTTCATTAAAGCATAATTTTTTGGAATTATTTATAATTTATGTAGTGCCCTTTATCTTTAAATAAATTATAATTTTATTATGGGGCTGTAAATATGATGATAACTAATGATCCAACTAAATCTCTTTACGCAATCTTGGCAATATTTGTTATTTCTGTCATAATTGCTATGTTATTTGGTGAAGATATTAAAGTACTCCTCTCCGTGATTGTGTTTTTTGGCTTATATATCGCTACATTTTATATAAGAAATAAGATTAGAGAGATATTTATTTATCCTTACGAAGAAAAAAGAAGAAATGAATGGTTAAGAAAAAGAAATAAAAAGAAGAGAACTAAACGGCGAAGTATTTCTGAAAATGAAATCCTTTTCACTCCCGCCAGAGAAAAGCGTTCTTCAATAGTTATGATTAATTCTGTAGTCAATTCTAATTCCGAAGAAAAATCACCTAAAATGAAGGTGAAAGAAGGTTTCGTTTTTGTGCCTGAACTTGGGCGAGAAGTAAGGACTTGTTGTTATCAATCTGCTAGAATAGGTGACCGATATTGTGTTTGTGGCAGAGTGGTTGACGATGATCTACTTAGTCTTTTTCATCCTGAAGTTCGGTCAACGTGAAATTTTTTCATTAATAATTAACATTTAAAAACTGCTCCTTTAGAATTAAGACATAACTTTTTTGTAACAATTTGTGTTTTTATTAATTAAATGGCTAAAATATATTCTAAAGAAATTCGGCCGAAACCAAAGAGGTTTAAGAAAGTAGTTCTTACAGTCATGTTTTTTGTTCTTGGAAGGGCTTTTGTATTCACAAATAAATTCGATTCTTCAGTAAAGAAAGAAATATCTGAATGGCCAGAAGGATACAAAATTATTTTTTATACCGCGTACCATGGTCCTTCAATGGGTTTAATTAAAAGAAATAATCGTATTATACGTGCAAAAATTCCTCTGGATAATGCAGATTTGTCAATTATTTTCAAAAATGTCGATTCGGCTTTTTTAATGATGACTGCCCAAATGGGAATACCTGTCGCATTTGCAGAACATAGGTTTATCCTTAAAGGAGAAAGTCATTTGGCTATGTCATTGATTCGGTGTTTGAATGTTGTTCAAACTTATTTATTCCCTAGAATTATTGCGAAAAGATTAATACGTAAATTACCTAAAATTCCTTGGTATCGTCGTTATTTTTACAGACTTCGAATATATTTACTAACAGTACCTCTGGGGATATAAATTAACTTCCCGATTATCATTTTTAATAAAATTTTAAGGAGGTAATAAAAGAATGAATAAATTACCACGTTATTATGAGTTTTTTAACCATACGAAGATTATTTCTGGTTACAAAGCGTTAGAAAACATACCTTACGAATTAGAATTGTTGAGGAGTTTCCGTCCCATGATCATTACTGATAAGGGTGTTAAAAAAGCAGGGCTAGTAAATACAGTGATTAATGCTTGTGGAGATTCTGATCTTGTTTTTCCTGTTGTTTTTGATAATGTTCCTCAAGATTCATCTACAAAGGTTGTTAGTCAAGCAGCGAAGCTTTATCGTGAGAAGCGTTGTGATTCTATAATTGCTATTGGAGGTGGTTCTGTAATTGATACTGCGAAAGGCACTAATATTCTAGTGAGTTATAATTCTGATGATTTACGTAAATTTATGGGTGCGGACATTATTAAAAGGCCCCTTAATCCTTTTATTGCTATTCCTACTACTGCAGGAACTGGATCTGAGGTCACTATTGCTGCCGTTATAAGAGACGAAGAAAAAGGGATAAAGATGCCTTTTACTTCTAAGTATTTATTACCCAATGTGGCAGTTCTTGACCCTAGAATGACTATAACGTTACCGCCACATATATCTGCTGCTACCGCCATGGATGCGTTAACACATGCTATTGAGTCCTATATTTGTTTGCAAAAAAATCCGTTGAGCGATGCATATGCTACTGCTGCGATAAGACTTATTTCTAATTATATATTAAAAGTGATTGAAAAAAAGCCAAGTAAGGAAGCTAGATTAGCCATGGCCAATGCCGCTACAATGGCTGGTATTGCATTTTCAAACTCGATGGTCGGAATGGTACATAGTTTAGGGCATGCTTTGGGAGGAGTTGCAAGAATTCCTCATGGAGTAGCAATGAATATTTTTCTTCCATGGGGTCTAAAAGAAAACTTTTCAGTCAGAAAAGAGATTATTGGAGAACTATTGCTTCCATTCTCTGGTGCCGAAAAGTATTCTAATACCCCCCCAGAAAAAAGAGCAACAGAATTTATTAGAGAAATAAGAAAATTACAGGATATATTGTATGAAAAGGTTAAAATGCCTAGAACTTTGCAAGAAGCAGATGTAGACAAAGAATTACTTCCAGACATCGCAAAGAACGCAATTAATGATGGTTCATTAATTGTTAATCCTATTGATCTGGACTATGAAGATGCATTAAGAATCCTTAAACAAGCTTATTTTAATTCTGTAGAAATTTGACTTTATAATGAACCAACAGTTTCCTGCTATTTCTATTTTATGGGTACTTATTATAAACACATTTCCATTTTTTATTATGAACTTCTTCTATTACTTCTTTTATTGTATAAAAAACGATATCCGTTTCTTGTTTGGTTTTTACAGGAAAGTTTAAAGAGGAGCAGTAATAATGTTTGTTTTTACCTTGTTTTACTTGTTGTTTAATGAATTCTTCATGATTAGCAATTCGTTGAGTAATTATGCTGTGTGAGATTTCAGGTGCTTGCACAATTTTTGTATTAATTGTTTTAATTAATGATTGGTCTATTTCAATACCAATACTGTTTCTTCCTGCGATCATTGCTGATAAAATTGTAGTACCAGTTCCTAAAAAGGGATCCAATATGGTATCTCCATAAATTGAAAACATATTTATTAATCTATAAGCAAGTTCTAAGGGAAAAGCTGCACTTCTTTCTCGGGTCTCACTATTATTAAGAAACTGTGAAACCCCTGTAATATCAGTCCATACATCTGAAAACCACTTGTTTCTTTCTTCCCAGAAAAAGGCACTTTTGTATCTCCTATTTTTTTCATCTTCGTCTTCTATTTTTCTCATCCCATCTTTACGAAAAATCAGAATATATTCATGTTCTAATGTTACATATGCGTTTGGAGGGAGCATCCCAGAACCCATGAATTTGTTAGGAGAATTAGTTGGTTTTCTCCAAATAATTAAAGGCAAAACATGAAAACCAATTCTTGTCATTTGGCGAATAATTTCTGCATGATTAGGATAAAGTTGGAATTTGTCATCAATTTTCCTTGTGGCATCTCCAATATTGATACAAACAATACCTCCTTTTTTTAACACCCTGTAAAGCTCTTTCCATATATTAGAAAGCTCTTCATGCATTAATTTGAATGCGTCTTCTCCTTTTTTGCTTTTAAGTAATTTCTCTACTTTAGGGTTTAATAGACTAAATAATGAATCCCACATCTCAATCATTGGATAAGGAGGAGAAGTCACAACTAAGTCAATGGTATTATCCTTTATAAAGGACAACTCCCTAGAGTCACCAAGTATTATTTCATGTATTGTTTCCATAAACAAGCAAACTTAGATTTGATAACCTATAATCTTTTTTTAACTCTGTCGGCGGGAAGTCCCCTTCCGCAAGGGAGGGGATGAGCCGATATACGCTTTCACTCCTTCATACCAGCATAATACCAGTACGACGCTTAGACGCTGGAAAAACGTTATTACCATGAAAAACAATCATTAAACAAACAAGGAAAACAGAAGAAAAGAAAAGAAAAGAGCAAACATGACATGATGACCTGCTTCTCGCCTTCGTATGGGGCATTTCTGACCACGCTTTCACGGTAGTGGGAGACTCCAGCACAGAACCCTTTCACAAAGACCTTTGTCCTAAAAACTTCCTAAAAAAAATTATGGCATCAAAGAAAAAGTATCGGCTTTCATTTCCCGAACCATCTCAAGAAACGAGATTTCATGCCGATAAAATTAAAAATAAGTTCGATAATGATGCATTTTATTTACTACTTTTTTCGAGTAAACATAATTTTAAGGGGAGTATCTAAAACATATTCTTCATCAGTTCTCCATTTCTTTCGTCCTAAGTAGTTTTCATAATAAAAATAATAAGTCCTTGCAATCTGTGTATAAAACTGATAAATTCTTACTTCAGAAGCATGCTTCCATATAAAATCAGTAATCATTGGTGCGTAAGAAGATGGAGTATGCATATACCAAATGAAATTGTTTCCATCTATGACAAGATTTGTTTCAAATGGTAATAGTCCTGATTCTAAAAATCCAGTGAATGTATTCAAGTTTAATTCATCGTCTGGTTTTAGTTTACCGCTTACCATTTGAATATAGTCTAAATTGAAGGCACTGCGGTCATAATATAGCACATAGTTTAGAGCTACCTTTTCTTTTAGATTTTTTAGTCTTCTTGAGATCGTAGTAACATCTCGGTCATAGATATTCTCCAAAAAGGTAGAACTGACTTTACCATTAATAGATAGCTCTCGTAGTAACTTCATGTCAATTTCATCGAATCTTCCCTTAAACGTAGGTGTCACTTTTTTTGGTTTAGCAACATCATGATTTTCAATAAAGTTTTTCCATAAGGTTTCTAGTTGGTTAGGCAACCCTAGTGGGGAACGGTCTACTAAACTCCAATCATTAAAATTAAAGCTCCAATTGTTAAAGTTTAGACAACTTCTAACAACATAATTCGTTTTAATAATGGAATATTTTTTGAATAACTTTTGTGTTTTAAGTTCTTCAAATAATTTTTCCATTTCCCCAATGATTTCTGGTGGTACATCAAATTGGGAGTAAAAGTCCATACCTTCACCGTAAGTTACGGCGCGATAATGTGTATATGGATGAACTTCACAGAGTTCAATTAGTTTTTCTAAGGCTGACGGGCTAGTAACTTTATGGAAAAAAACGTGTAATCTTAAAAGACCAATATATTGTGGAACATAGATTGCTTCTACTTCTGTTTGTATTCTTTCACCCAATAAAGGATCGTTGACTGTTCTATCAGGCCTCAGGAAATGATGCTTTTTTAGCCTTGTTATTCTTCGCCTTATGGTTTCTGGTGTTAGGTCTAATTCCTTAGCGATCTGGTTTGGACTTGCTAAGGGATTATTATGTAAAACTAAGAATATTAGGTAGTCTTGGAAATCCAAGCCATATTGTGTTAACATTGTCATTGGAGTATACGCCTTCGTTTAATTTGTTTTTATGTCATACCATAATGACTGTCGTTAGTTATTATGATAAATAATTGTTCTCTGGAACCATTATTATTATGTCATATTGAATTTTTTTGGTTTTAGGAAAGCATTTTTGAGTAAGGGGCTATTGTTATTTTTTTTATGTAGCACCGAAAGTAGGTTCTCCTCCGTTGCTTCCTCCTGGTGGGTCAAAAATGACTCCTGTTGCGGTATATAGAACGTCGGGATATACCAAGAATGCCTCGACAATTACCGTGTAATTGCCTGCTTCTGTTGCATGATCAATGAAGAAGTTGTATATTCTTACTTGGCTTACCCATGCCTTTACTTCTACTAAGTAACTGTACATGGTGCCTGATGGGAGTATCAAAGAGATCCTATAGTAATAGTGGTAGTATGCAGAAGATGCTAAGTAAAACGTTGTTACTACTAAGATGTCGTCTTGATATGAATCAGAATCTAAGTCTCCATATCCTGCATAATCAATTTCAACTCTAATTGAGTGTATTGAATGAGCACTTTTGTTAGTGTCTGCGTACATTGCTTGTGATGAATGAGATGATAATGCTACGACTATGAGCATGAAAAGGAACGTTGCTAAAGCTATTTTTCTCTTCT
>JAMOVR010000046.1 GCA_027061945.1 Candidatus Heimdallarchaeota archaeon | reverse complement strand
GATCCTAATACTAAAGACTGGCCACTAAAGCTACATGTATTTAAAGAAACAATCAAAGAAAGAGAAATAAATGCACCTCCCTACCCCGAAACAGGATTATATTGCCGATTTTACTGTGCAAAGAATAATTATTTCTTCATAAAAAACCCTGGAGATGAAAAAGAAGAATGGAAAGATAAAAATGAATGGAATGAAGAAATTACCATTCAGCAGTGCAAAGAATGCATAAAAAAAGAAATAATTGAGGGGGTTTTAATAAGTGAAAGAAAAAATGGTACTAAACAATGGTTCCCAATAGTAGATGAAATTCCAGTTATGTTTCCTGATGAATTAAGAGATAAAGGAATAGACACCAAATTCATAGAAAAATATAAGCAAGAACTAAAACAACTTGGTCTTAAGATTTAAAAACAAAATGGCGGGCTGGCGGGGGATCGAACCCCGGACCTGTTGCTATCTCCCTAAAGATAGATAGGAGGCAACCGCTCTTCCTGCTGAGCTACCAGCCCCAAAAAGAAAAAAAGAAAACATATTTTTGGGTTTTTTGATACATATCAAATACAAAACAACTGAAAAATACTCTAAAAATCGCATTCCTTTGACACAAACATAATAAAAAAGTGAAAAAATGAGGAAGAAAACAAGGAGAAAAAGAAAAAAACTCATTTATTGGGAACAATTCTTTGATTTAAAAGAATTAGAAAAAATAGTTAACGAAAAGCTAGCTGAAAAAAGAGTAAAAGAGACTCAACGAAAGATAATATGGACTAAAACAATGGAGTTCTTACTTAGATACCCTCCTACAACTCCATGGTTCACAATCATAAAAAACTATGTAATAGAAATTACGGAGTATAAAATAAAGCAAAAAGATAACAATTACTATGCTGAAATTCTAGGCTCAATAATTCGGCAAGCAATGAGGATGGCAATAGAAAATCAGCAAGTAAAGAATGAATATGAAGTCTCGAGTCTAATGAAAGATGCGATATTTTTAACTACTAATCTTAGAAAAAAACCAACAAAAGAGGTAATTGATAGAATTAAAAACGCCCAGGAATTCGAAGATTTAGCAATAGCACTCACTTATTTAAATGACTACATAAAAAACTTTGGAGATACAAAAGTAAACAAGACCTTAATGCAACTATTGGGATGTTATATAAAAAACCCACATATGAACATGACGGAAATAATATATGAATTGGAGGATATCGATAAAACCATTAAAACATTTTATTCAACATTTTTTGCACGGACTTTTTTAATACCAAATTATAGGAGATATGGACATTTCCATGGCTTATTAGTAATAAACGAAAAAAGTGAGCTTCGAAAAAAAATAAGCTCAACAAGACAAATACAAAAATTAATTCCTAAACTAACATATTATGGGATAATATTCAAGCACCCAAAAACAAACGAAATATATATTGAAACAATTTTAGATACCCCATTACATGCACTACAATTAAATTCGAGTTTCTATGAATATGAAGGATATTCCTATTTTATTAACCCTGAATATTTTCTCCCGGTAAAGCCAGCAAGGGTTTTAGTTAAACATTATCATTTCAAACCAGGAACTGAAAGATTAACGAGAGAAATGGTAAAAACAATACAAAGTAATTTTATCATCCATTATGGCGAGATAAGTGAAGATGCTGAAGGAAATATCAAAATGAGAAAAAAAGAGGAAGAAGAAAAAATCTATACTGAAATAGAAAATGAATACATACTACCGTTTCCATGGATTAGCCCTATATACATGTTTTCTTCAGCAAATCAACCAATAATAATAATCTCTGACCCAGTACCTGTAGAAAATTATAAAGAATTTCTTAAGATAACAGCAAGTGTCCCATTCTATGAGATAGTAAAAACAGAAAAAATATGGATACATCGTTTTCTTTTACCACCTGATAAAATAAGGTCAAAAGATATAAAACAAGAATTTATAGACGTAATAATAGCAAAACTAAGAAAAATCAACATTAATCCTCTACGATTAAAAAACATAAGACCAAACATGGGTAATAAAAAACCTCCAAAATATCCTAGACCATCACTTAAAAACGTAGTAAACATTTGGTGGAAAGTTATACCGTACCAACCTGTTCATTTTGAAGAGATCTTTACAATAGTAAAAATAAAACAAATCACCCATAGAATAGAAGAAGAAAATAAACTAGTGGTAAAAACAGACCAGTCATACTATAGATTTATCTTCAATCCAGAAACAAACTTGATCGAAAGTATTCAGGTTCTAAAAGGAAAAGATCCTGAAATGCTAATAGATGAACTCACACAGTTTTTGGGAACTGAACAGTTCTCACTGTTTATTGATAAAGTAATAATGGATATTGAAAAGAATAAAGTGGAGCAAGTAACTAGATGGTTTTTAGATCCTACGTTACCAGGAGGATATTCTGTAAGTCAGACAATTGACTGGATAACTCTATTGAAAAGACCCGACACTACGAAGATATGGTTATTTAGAACTGATAAACTAAAAATGTCGATGCAAACATTAAATTATATCATTGAATTATTGTTTCCCTGACTTACTTACTTTAAGTTTTTTATTTTTTCTTAGTTCTTAAGTACATTATAGCCGCTGCTAAGTCTCCTTTTGTTTGGATCAAAGCATTACGGGCTTCTTCTTCGCTAACATTAGCATTCTTCGCAACTAATTGTATGTCTTTTTCCTTAAGAGTTGAAGGATCAAACGAAATTTCTACTGTTGATGACCCTCCACGAGGACGACGAATTGTATTTCCTACTATCTGGTAAACATCTACACCTTGCATGTTTGTCAGGCTAACATTCGGATTAGTAATAACAATCTCTTCATCTTTAGTTCGAATAATTACTTCTTCGGCATCAATCTCCTCGACTTTAAGGTTTTTCATTAACCGTTTCATACTACGGGGGGATAAATTACGGCGACTCATTAATTAAAAAACATAGAAACAAAATAAAAAAGATTCTAAAAAGTCAGATACACCAAACAAAAAGAAAAAACAAGGAAATACAAAGTTTTCATTTATTGTTCAGTAAGTCTTGATAGGATCTTATCAAACGGTGCTTTTCCAACTGCACCAATCACTCTTTGCACTAATTGTCCATTCTTAAACACCAAAAACGTAGGGATCGAACGAACACCATATCTCGCAGAGATAGTAGGGTTCTCGTCAACATTAAGTTTCCCTACTAAAACTCCTTTGTCACCCCATTGTTGGGCAATTGTCTCCATTACTGGGGCCATTGCTAAACAAGGACGACACCATTCTGCCCACAAGTCAATTACAGCAATCGGAGCAACACGAATAAATTCATCAAAATTAGTTGAATCTAAGTGATGAACATTACCAGGAGGATATTTCTGTTTTAATTCTAACTGCTTTTGTAGCTCCCTTAGTTTTTTTTCCCGTATTTTTTGTAGTTCGTCATCAATCATAATACCACCTAAAAAAGTCACAAAACTATCACTAAGTACAAAAAAACAACAAAAAAATTCTACGATCACGGACAAAATCAAGAAACATGTTGTATGTTAGCAATAATCACGTAATGTACTTTTCTCGGAGAAAAACTTTTTACTTTTCTAACTTCTAAATCAATAACTTCAGCAGACAAAGAGTTAACTGCATTAATAAAAATCGAAGCAACGTCACTACCTCGAGGAACTAAGTAATGAGAATAGACTACTCCTTTTCCAGAACGAAGAGCTCTTAATGCAGATCGTAATTGACTAAGATCCCACCCGAAGTATCCCATTAAAACATAGTCTGCAACATTGACCGGAGTTACTTTCCGGTTATCACCCAAAATTGGTACATAACGTGTCCTTACTTGATTTTTTTTAACCGTAGAAACTAAAAAATCAAAAGTATAAGGAGAAATCTCAACACCGTATACTTTTACGTTATTAATAACAGAAAGAGGCATTGAAAGATTACCTACACAAGCAAACATGTCTACAACAACACCATTCTTTATTTCATGTAATAATAATTCACGCTCGTAATGATTACCTGGAGAAAAAGTAATTTTTAATGGATCAAGAACAAAATAAGTGCCTAATTCTTTATGAATTAATGGAATTTCTAAGTTTCCAGCGATTAATTTACTCACTGGTCTGCGATAAACACCTTCTGTATCAATTTGGATAATAACTGCCCTTGCCCAGGGAAATAAAGATAAAATACAATTACCTATTTTATCTGTAAACATGTCCCATTTCTTACGTGAACGTAGAATAATAACATTTCCCAGTCGATAATAACCTTTAGGAATAAGTTCTTTAGGAAGATCTGGACATACAGAAAGCAATCGTTCTTTAAACGAAAACACAAATTCAACAATAGAAACTTAATTTAAAAATAATTAATTTAAGCCAATTGAATGGGAAATCAAAAAAGAGTCAAAGCCATCCTTGAAGAAGAAGCAATTATAATAAAAGACGAGAAAGAGGCAAATACCCTACATCAGCAAGGATGGTATGGAAAACTAAAAAATAATAAATTAATAATTGATCCTTTCGAGGCACTGCACTTAATAGAAAGGAAAAAAATTATTTTGTATGCTTTAAATGACCAAGGGGAGAGAGAGGTCAGCGCGCAGGAAGCCAGCCAGATATTCTCAAAAAACAATAAAACCTTCTGGAGAAATTATGTAGTGTACAAAGATCTTCGAAACAGGGGGTATGTAGTAAGAATCGGACAGAAAAACGATCCTTTTTTCTTTAAACTCTATCCTAGAGGAACAGTTCCAAATAAGACCCCATATGAAGCAATAATAATTCCTCTTCAAGAAGGCACAGGTTTTCCTATAAAAGAATTAGACGAAGTAATAAGAATAGCTACTTCAACCAGAAAAAAATTAGTATTCGCATT
The DNA here is from genome assembly GCA_027061945.1 of Candidatus Heimdallarchaeota archaeon. GTDB lineage: Archaea > Asgardarchaeota > Heimdallarchaeia > Heimdallarchaeales > JAJRWK01 > JAJRWK01. Next base: position 10,405 of record JAMOVR010000046.1, on the reverse strand, counting down.
AGTTGATAGTCTTGGAGACATTTCTTACGTCACAGTAAATGAGTTAGAATTAGAAGACATATCTAATGACAAAGAATTTCCTAAATGGGAGAAAAGAGGAGAAAAAAATGAAGGCATCTAAAAAAGAAATAAGAAAAATAAGACTTATACTTCAATATCAATACAGAAATACAATACATGATATAGATTGTCTTATACCTGATAACATAGAGATAATAAAATCCAACAAAACAAAAAGAATAAAACAAGTACTACTCGACAATAATCCCCTTTTTTATTATCGGCCAATGGACGGACTATTTGTTCCTGCAAAAAGAGGAGCAGAAAGACTACATGAACAAATAGAAGCAGAAAAATTTAGGGTAATAATAAATAAAGATGCAGAACCATTTATCAGAAAAGGAAAGACTGCATTTGCAAAACATATTTTAGAAGTAGACTCTGAAATTAAAATCGGAGACGAAGTCTTAATACTAAATCCAGAAAAATTATTAATTGGATGGGGAGATGCAATACTACCTGGAAGAATAATGAGAGAAATGAGAGCAGGAGTAGCCGTGAAAACAAGGGGAGGAATAAAAACTAAAAATAAACAAGACTAACTCTAAACATATTATAGATTAATTAACGTTCTCAGGAAGAAGTCTTCTTCCTCAAGATGAGGGGTGGAATGAAATTCGATACTCTTATATGTCCGTATGACATACTTTTTTTTGTTAGATATATATTCGGGACAAAGGTCTCTATGAAGGGGTTCGTGCTAGAGTCTTCCAATACCTTGAAAGCACGATCGGGGAAGCCCCATACGAAAGCAAGGGATAATTCAAGCGATGAAAAATTGGGCAGGAAGCCTACCACTAAAATTAGTGGGAGGAATGCCCCATCGTATCATGAACTTAATAGGCGCATATGTGGTTAATATTGGAATGTGGGGCCCCCTCATCGGGACACAGAGAGCACAAGTGCGGAATGGTATGTGCTCTGCATACACCAATACTATACGACGAACCCTAAGACTTTAGTCTGAAAATACGTCAGAGGTATAGATTAAGCTATTGGAGGGCAGACATTCATGGCAAAACCATCAAAACTTAAAGTTGGAGATGTTGAGTTAGAAATCTCGCCAGACATGTCTCCAGAACAGATCAAAGCCATGATAACCTCCGTAGCTACGCTCACAAATAAAACTCAAAACTTAGAACAGAACGACGACTTAGATTTTTTAATTGAGCAAGAAATAAAACCCGATCCTTTTATGATAATGACAAGAGGAACATGGGTTGAAAAAATAGCTCTTTTTATAAGAAATGAATTTGGAGAGTTAGAATTTACCGCCAATGATGTTCAAATGCAGTTTCATGCGATTTTTCAGAAAATATTAGATAAGTCAGCAATAACTACATATCTAAACAGACTAGTCTCAAAAGGGTATCTTGTAAAAAACAAGCTGCCAGGAAATAGAGTTTACAAGTTCAAATCAACTAATAAATTATTATTAGAATATCCCGAAGTAGTACTAGAAGAATTTAACTCTATTAGTAATAGTGAGAAATCTCATTCCTTCAGAAAAGTAGGGGTATGAGAACTAATGTCAATACTGACGTTTTTTTAATAATATATTGGCAAGATAGAGAACATATTTGTAGGACTAATGCAAACTTAGCTGTAGCCGACTGTAAAGGACACCATAAAATCTTCTCAGTATCATCAAATACACAGTAAGGTAGATGAACATTGTGTTAATCTTATATTCTATCAACATGTGTTTTTACGTGACTGTATAGTAAGAGGTTATCGCTGGAACACAGCTCATTCACACACGCCACACCTATTAATTAATAACATTGATATAACTTAGAAGTATACGTTCCCCCGCTGACATATACTTCGGCGATATGGAAGCATTATTAATAAAGCATGAAGTCCTTGGATTAAAAGAAGTAGCTTATGTTATTTTATTAATTAATCCTTTTTATTAGTATTTTCATCTTCAATTATGTCTTTTGGGATCTCTATTTTTTCATGGTCTAATTCATCAATTAAGGGTATAATTTGTACCGGCTCAGTAATCTCAGGGATATTCGGCCTTTTTAGGAGATATCTGTCAATAAATGCTTCTGAGATCTCTATTATACGAGGATCAATAAGTTTTATGAATTCATTTTTATGCATTAATTGACTCTGATATTCACCTAGTAACGATCCTAAATTTATTGCAATATCTTTATTTATGTCAAATTCTTCTTTTAGTTTAAAAACAAGCGGCCCAAACGTGGCTCTTAATGGACTTAATTCTTTGACTATTTCTCTAAGTTTCTTTTCTAATTCTCTTGTTTCTTTTTCAATCTCTTCAAGGGACTTTTCTTCGATTAATATCGGCCCAATTTTTTTTGTTATGGGGTATCCATATATGATATATTTCTCAATATCATCATCATCCATGTTTATTATTAATGGCTCTTGAATCTCAATTTTTCTAAAAAAATGGGGAAATAGTTTACGGAAAATGCTTTTTACTACTTTTTTTCCATTCATTTAATCACGTTCATGACTTAATTTTTCTTTTAGATTGGAATATACTTGTTGTATTATTACTCTCTCATCCTGAGCTCTTTCTATCGATTTTTGTATTTTAGGCACCACTCTTCTAAAATATTCTAACTCTTTTTCTAAAGCAATTGTTTTTTGTTTGATTTGCATGTATGTAATGTATTTTTTTATCCATTTTTCCCACTCAGGGTTTTCTTGTTTTATCTTCTCTATTTTCATCCCATTTTTGATTATTATTAGTAATGCATCTTCAAAAGAGATGTTATGACGATCTGCAATTCTTTTTATTAAGGCATAATAATCGATGTTAATGTGTTTTTGACTTGTTGGATTGTTTTTCATTCTTTTTTCAAGGTTTATTTATTTTGAGAAGATTAATATGTTTGTATGGTCTTGTCTTTATTAAAAAATTATTTTATTAATAGAAATTAATATGTGTTTATTTTTATTGAAGTGTTTTTAAAAAAGTGTGGGGATGAGGTTAAAAGATTAGAACATGCTTTTTTATTTTATAATGATGGATCTTTTGTTTTAATCCTATTGGTTATCTCTTCAATGAATTCTTCTAGTTTTATACCATATCTTACTGTTTCATCTCTTTTTCTAACGCTTAGAGTATTCTGTTCAAGCTCTTTTTGTCCAATTACTAGCATATATGGGATTTTCTGCATTTGTGCTCTTCTTATTTTCTTTTGTAGTGTGTTATCACTAAAATCTATTTCTGACCGTATCTTGAGTTTCTTTAATGACTGATTGATTTCTTTACATCTCTTTGTTATTTCTTCTGAATCTGTCTTCACAGGGATTATTACTACCTGCGTTGGTGAAAGCCAGACAGGGAATGCTCCTTTAATGTGCTCAGTGTATACACCTAAGAATCGGTCTATAGAACCTAAAATTGCTCTGTGAATTACTACTGGTGTCTCAAATCCACCATCTCTTGCCATGTACTTGAGGTCAAATCTTGGTCCTAAATTAAAGTCAACTTGGATCGTTCCTAACTGCCATTTTCTTTTTAGACTGTCTTGGAAGATAAAATCGATTTTTGGTCCATAGAACGCACCATCTCCGGGATTTTCTTTTACATTTAGACCAATTTCTCTTGTTACAGAGAATAGGATATTTTCAGCTTTTTCCCATATCTCATCAGAACCTATATAGACTTCTGGTTTTGTGCTTATTACTACATGATAGTTCTCGAGACCAAAAGTAGAATATACTTTGTTGAACAAATGTATTAATCTTTTAATTTCATCTTCAAGTTGATCTTCCCTGCAAAAGATATGTGCGTCATCTTGAACGAATCCTATTAGTCTCATAAGTCCATGCAGAGTACCTGATGCTTCATTTCGATTAACAAAACCAAATTCTGCGTATCTAATTGGCATTTCCTGATATGATGGGATCTTCCTTTTGAATATTAATGCATGCCCTGGGCAGTTCATTGGTTTTACTCCAAGTTCTTCGTTCCATCCGCTTTTTTCCTGATCTATCCAAAACATGTTCTGCTTATATTTATCGTAATGTCCGGATTTTTTCCATAATTCTGCTTTATATATTATTGGTGTTCGTACCCATTGGTATCCTTCTTCTTCAAGTAAGTCGTATAACCATCTTGCAATAGTATCAAATATTTTTGCTCCTTTTGGTGCAAAAAATCCCGTTCCTGGTCCTAATTCATGCATAAAGAATAGATCTAACTCTACACCTAATTTTCTATGATCTCTTGCTTTTGCTTCTTCTAATAACTCAAAGTATTCGTTCAATTGTTGTTTTGTTGGAAAACTGATTCCGTATATCCTTTGCAATGTTTCTCTATTTTTATCTGCTCTCCAAAACGCACTTGAAGAATTTATGGCTTTTATTGCACCTATCTTTAAGTTTGGCCTTAAATGCGGCCCCCTACACAAATCTAAAAATTCACCTAAAGGCGTAATATGTTTATAGAACGAAAGCTTTTCACCCTCAAATTCGTTTATTAACTCTATTTTGAACTTATTTTGTTTTTCTTCATAATATTTTATTGCTTCTTCTCTTGTAAGCCATATTCTTTCAGCTTTAATTTTCTGATTTTGTATTTTCTTTAGTTTTTGATTGATTTTTTTAATGTCATCTTCATGTACTGTATGATTTCCCATGTAAAAATCATAATAAAATCCTTCTTCGATTGGTGGTCCAATTGTTGGTTTGGCTTCAGGTATTACTGAAATTACTGCTTGTGCTAGTAAGTGTGCTGATGAATGCCAGAAAACTTCTTTTCCTTTGGGGTGTGTAAATCTATAAAATATAATCTTCTTGCTTTTTCCTATTTTGTCTTCCCAATCTAAGAGTCTTTCTTCATTTCCAGCCACAACAATGGGATCTTCTTTTGTTTCAATGTTTGGATGTTGCTTTATTATTTCTTCATATAACTGGTAAATGGTTTTATCTTCACTTAGTTTGAATTCTATACTATCTTCTTTTTCTTCTGAGAGGATACGGATTTTAAGGGTCATTCATGGTCACTTCCATGTAGTTGCTGATATATTTTTGGGCAAAATTCCGATTTTGTTTTCACGCTGTAATAATTAATTTTTGTTCTTTTGAAATACTTTAAAATATAACTTTTCTTTTGTTTTTAGATGGTTGAGCATAATAAGGATTCTTCGTCTTTGAATTATTTATTGCTCCATATATCCTATGATGGGAGTTTTTTTCATGGGTCTACTTACCAGCCAAATGTAAGAACGGTTCATGGAGTGTTATTTGAGACGTTAAGAAAGCTTAATGTTGTTGATCATTTTTCTTCTATTAATTTTGTCAGTAGGACTGATCGTGGAGTTCATGCGTTGCATAATATAGCTCTAATTAAGGCTTTTCGTATCCCCTCATTAATCGCAATTAATATGAATTTATCACGATCCTCTGATTGCTTTGCATGGGGTTTAAGCATTTTAGATAACTTAACAGACTTTAAGGTATTAAAAAAATCTTATTCCTATTATTTACCTTTATTTTTAGTTAATAAAGAATTAAGAAAAAACTTGGTTGAAAATATTTCTCAAAGAATAAAAGATTTTGTTGGAATTCATGATTTCTCAGCTTTCATTAAGAAAGATAAGTATAAGAGAAAATCAGTTCATCATATGTTCTCCGCAGACGTAAAATCAGCATTTAATGGTAGCGCATTATTATTTGATTTTGTTGGTGACGGATTTGGTTGGGAACAAATTCGTCGTATGATTGGTTTTTTAATTGACAAGAGATGGTTCTTAGATTCTCCTTTAGAATATTTAGATAAAAATAATTCTCCCCTCCCAATAAAGCCAGTGCCAGGTGATTTTTTAGTTTTAAAGAAGATTTGGTTTTCACCAAACACACCAATTTCTTATTCTCCTCGAGAATTTAGGGGAGATTATCGATTTAAAATAAAGATGTTTTCATATATGCTTAAACATGAATTAATGAAAGAATGGCGTGTTTAATATTAATATGTTAAAACCATTGATCTATTGACTGGGTACCTTCTATTTCATCCCATGAGATACCAAGTGTTTCTAATATTTGTGCAAAAGTGCTTTGTACCGTCTCTATTATTTTTGTTAAGTCAATCTCTTGTTTTTTTCTTACTAATTGTATTGGTTTTACAGTGCATATCTGAGTCCCCCAATATTTTTTGGGTAGTATCTTGTTATCTGGACTGATATTTATCCTAAATGGTTTCACAGGAACATAAGCAATATTTGTTCCTTCCCCTAAATTTTGTCCTTCCTCTCCTTGAGTTATTAATTGTGCAAGAGCTTGAAGCACTGGTGTCCATGCTTTATAGTTTCTCGGATTTTGGGAGATTGTCTGATTTATCGCAATATCTTCTAATTCAAAGTTGTAGCTTTTTATTGTTTTTAGAAGATTTCGGATTTCATTTATTATCTGTTTTTTTGCTTTTTCTAAGTCTTCTTCGTTTTCTACTTTTTTCAGTATTTCTAATACATTATTGAAAACTTTCCGTACTAAAGGAGGAGTATTTCTTTTCTTCCCTAAAAGACCCTTTACTATTATCTTCCCATTTTTAGTTACTCCAAAATAGTTTTTCTTTCGATCGGATAGTACTACGTATTTAAATATGTAATCTATTCCTAAGTCAATATTTAGCTCTTTTTTACTCCATTCCTCAAGCTTTTTGATTTGTTCTGGAGAAGGGTTTAATAAAAATACAGAATCCGTGTCGCCATAAAGAACTTTCAATCCCAGTTCTTTCTCACAAAACTCTTTTGTTTTTGTTATAGCGAATCTTGCAAATGCTGCAGTTGATTCTGCCACAGGAGGGCAGTAAAAAGAGAAGTACTCTGCGCCTAAAACTCCATACGATGCGTTAATGAGAACTTTTAATGAGGCTTGTATTACGTTATATTGTTGTCTTACTTTTTCTGGAAGGTTTTTGTCCTTGCTTTTAGGTTTAAACCAATTTACTCTTATATCTCTTATAAATCCAACAAGTGTAGACACAAAACCTCTTTTCTTAGTGCAGATCCAGTGGGTTGTTTCAGGCACTCTATTTTGTTGACATTCTTTATGTGTACAATTAATGGTTTCATATGAAAGGTTCTTGACTTTTATTAATGATGGATATAATGAGGCGAAATCCATAACATATACGTTCCACCATATTCCTGCACTAGGTTGAATTACTATGGCTCCTTGGTATTTCTTTCCTTTTATGGTGGCTTTTGTTGAAATCGTTCCTTTTAGTGAAAGAATGTCTTCTTTGTTTGGAACTAAAAGATGACTTTTTCGGTGTTCAAATATGAACCAATTTCTTATCCAAGTACTTACCGTATTCCTTATAAAGTCATGTAGTGGCATTTTTGTGATTCTTTGTAATGTAAAAATAAGATTCATTACTAATCCATTGTTAAACGTGGTTAATCCGAGTGTTAATTCGGCATCTTTAATATTATATTCCACTAATTTAGCGATTTGAATAGTACCAAATTGTTTGTTTATTTCTACTTTCTGTTCACCTAATAACGCATGTGCTAACTCATCTAAAGAGGCGCTCTCATATGCATTCCCAAAAGCATAGACCTTTATTGCGGCTTGCTTGAAGAATTGATAGAGATCTACGTGTACTCCACCTTTTTTTATCAAACCTTCCTTATTTCTTATTTCAAATGGGATCTTGTCTTCTTCTATTCCTAAATTTATGGCTCTTTTAATTAAATATGGAATGTCGAAGTTATCACCATTAAAAGTTAATATTATCGGGTAGTTTGGTATTATCGAAAAAAAGCTTATTAACATGTCTTTTTCGTGTTTAAAAAATAATACCTGTGACTTCTCATCCTTATTTAACTCCGTAGACATTCCTTTCCTCTCAAGAACCCATACAATTCTTTTCTCTTTAGTGTCTGCTAAAGCAATGCTTATTATTGGTTGCTTGGCTTCTACCAAATTTGGCATTCTACCCTGCTCAGGTTCTACTTCAATGTCAATTGCAGCCCTCAAAATTGATGGCATTGGAGAAAATAGGAGAGGCATATATTCTTTAAGTAATTGTTTTTCTTCTTCCGATTCATTTTGAAATTCTTGTTCGATTTCATGCTCCATTTTTTTGTCTATCTTACTTAGGGCTTGTTTTGGGTATCCATTCTCAAAATCTAAAAATGTGCCTGGTGTTAGCCCTAAATCGCAGATATAGTTTAAGTGATAACGTATGTCAGCTTCATAGGAAGGATTGATAAATTGTCTAAAAGAATCATGCCTTCCTCCTATTGCCAATGGATTTGAACCAATTACACGTGTCATATCATAGGTTTTGTCATATAACAAATTCTTTCGTGTTATTTTTTCAATTCCTATGAAGTTCTTTGATTTAGAAACTTCTTTTATAGTTAAGATTTCTTCAGGCTTTAAATTTGTTATTAAATATGGTTTATGTCCAGTATTATCAATCCAATAATATATATCATTTGTTTTAGTATCTATGAGTTTTAGTAATGCTTTATTTTTTCCTGGCGAATACTGGACATCTAATAAAAATAGTTGTTTTTCATTTTTTGGTGTTTTAATGGTTTTTTGAGTAAATAACGAGAGATTTTCTTCTATTTGTTCTTGTTGTTTTTTTTCATCTTGATTTATCTCATTCTTTTTTTCTTGTTTTACTTTTGACTCGTTTTTTTCGTTAATTTTTTCTTGATTTATATTTTCAAACAAGAAATCCTCAAGAGTTGTCTGTTTTTTTTCACTCATCAGAGACAGCCTTTTCTTCCTTTCGTATATTTTTATCTGGAAACAGTTATTTTTTAGCTTTTTCTGACATAATTATGGTGAGCTATCCCTTGTTTTGTAGGGACGCGCTTTTTTATCAAGAAAGAATGATTGCACCTAATACTGTTCCTTATAGAATAGGAATAATATAGAAAAAAATTCCCCCACAGTGCCTACAAGAAAGTAAAGGGTGAACTACAAACAACAAATTTTCAATAGAAAATTCTTCTCCGCATAAATAATAAGCAACTAGCTTATGTAAAAGAACGTTCTATTACACTATTATCGTGATTTGTAGTAACTAAAAGCATGTTTTTAAATCCAGAAAAAATACCTGTGCATATCACTTCTGGTCTCCGTTTTAATATTTCATTGAGAGAAAAAGGATCTTTAATGGGCTCCTTAAAATATGTATCCACAATTAAATTATTATTATCCGTTTTGAAAGGGTTACCTCTATTATCAGTCCTAATTACTGGTTCTGCATTAAAACTTTCCTTTAAGAATCTCATAAGAGGATATAAACTAAAAAAGGGAACTTCTATTGGTACATATAGGTCTGGGCCACCGATTACTGGGACTTGTTTCGATTTACCAGCCATCACCACAATCTGCTGAGAATTATAAAATAACAATTTTTCTCGATATAACGCCCCACCTCCTCCTTTTATTAAATCGCCTTTTGAGGTCCAGTAATCGGCTCCATCAAAAACGATACTTATTCCCTCAGGAGGAATGACTACAGAGTAATTCAAGTCAAATGAGATCATTTTGTTTAATGTTTGAAGGGATCCAGGGACAAAAACCAACTCACTAAGGTCTACATCTTTATTGTAAATCTCTTCTAAGAAAATATTGACCGTACTACCACTGCCTATGCCGACAACTCCTTTTTTTGGCAGATATTTTAATGAATAATTTGCTATTACTCTTTTCTCTTGATTGCTCATTGTTTCATGTTACTTAGAAGACTGATAAGAAATTTTCTCAAATAAAAATAAAAACAAAAAAGAGGGGAGTAGTGAACTACCCCTTGCTTTTGCTAGGGGCTTCCTGCTTCACAGAGGAGACTCTCTCCACAGGCGCTACGGGCCGTCCCAGCCCTGCAAGAAAAACATATACAAAAAAACATATGATGTTTTCGGCTTTCATTTAATCCCCTCCCTTCCAAAAGGGGATTTCCCGCCGACAGAGTTAAAATTGGAGCGGAGATTACTCTTTTTCACCCATAGACTCAGAAAGCTTCTTTAATTTGGCTAACTCTTTAAGCATTTCCATTCTCAATGCAGCAATACTTGTTGATTTTGCAAATACGCCTTCATCTTCACTCTCAGGGGTTTCTGCTGGCGGAGGTGGTGGTGGAGGTGCTTCTGTTCCCATTTTAGGTGGGGCTGGTGAAGGTGGCGATGGAATGTTTGTTGAAGGTGGTGCAGATGGAGTTGCACTTGGAGAACTAGGTGGTCTGGGAGCGGAAACAGGGGCGGAAGGTGGACTTGGAGGCGCTGCAGGAGGACTTGGGGGTTTAGGCGCGGTAGGAGGTACAGAAGGCGTAGCACCTGGAGGGCTAGGCGGAGCAGGAGGTGCGGGCGGTGCAGATGGAGTTGCACTT
>JAMOVR010000045.1 GCA_027061945.1 Candidatus Heimdallarchaeota archaeon | reverse complement strand
GCAAATATAGCCTATATCGACTATAGAAATAACATAATAAAAATAATTCAGAAACATTTTTTTACAAGAAAATGATCTTGAGCCGAGCTTTTTCAATGACGCAGGAAGAAACTTACGAAAACAAGGGGATAGATCACGGTATCTTAATCGATTGTTTGAACTTCGTTTTCCTTAATTAGATCATAAATAAATTCTAGTATTTGTTTTGAGCCCATTACTTCATTAATGTCCTCGTTAAATTTTTCAGCATATTGTTTAATAGAGCATTTTTTAACACTAGTACATACACTTTCAGGATGTACAATCACTGTTACTTTGTCTTCATCTCCTTCGTCTCTTCTAATTGAAAAAGGATATAACTTGCAAGCAATCGGTTTAAACTCATGGATTTTACACTTATTATTCTCTAAAAATACACATTCATTAGAAAAAGGCTTTTTTTTCAAAATATATGCTTTAGTATAATGTCCTTTCTTTATTTTTGATAATATAAGTACAGGACTTGTCTCTTTTAAAAATTGAAATAATTCGTATCCGTGTTTTTCTATTCTTAACACATCATTCTCAGTTAATGGGATAGTATGAAGTCTACAACAAGCAGTTGTAGAATGACATCTAAAAGAAATCTCATTAATAACTTTTAAGTCCCCTGTTCTTAGATTAATAATTCCGATTTCAACATTTTCAATAATATCCTTAGGTAATTCTTCTATTTTAGTTATAACTTTGAAGTTATTCATGAATTAACATCACCATGACATCGAAGTCCTAGTGTCATCTGATATTTTAAACAGTTTTGAAGCAATCATCCCACCAAAAATAAAGATAAAGAACGAAACAATTAGGCCCACAACTGCTTCTTCAGGTACAGAACCGGTTTCATGATAAGAATAAATCATTTGAACCAAAGGATACACCAGAAATAGTGATGACCTTATCCATAATTTGAATTCTTTTGCTTGTAATTCTTTCTCCTTTTTATTAACATTTTTTTCCCGGATCATTAATTTTGTTTTTTTAATTTCTAATTCTTTTAGTTCTCTGTTTAACTTAATCTGCTTTTTAATTAATGCTTGTTTTAATTTTTTTATCTCCCTATTTTTTTGTCGTTCTTTCAAGTAGAGCAACGCTATTATGCTAGCAAAACTTGAAAAAATTGGGAGAAGAAACAAGCAATAATCCATTTTACTTTACCTACAATGACTAGCTATGTCTTTGTTTAAGTTTTTTTCAATAGTTCTATTCTGTATTTTTATCTAGTGCTCCCTTCGCAAAGAGACCCTCTCAAAAAGATGCGATGTTTGTGGAGTCGTGTGGTAATTAAGATAGGTCCCCGCAAAGACGCTGCTTTTTCCTGCCATAAGCATTATTATACTTCCAATGCGGATTTTAATGCGAGTGGAAACATAGGGAAGGCGTTTTTATAAACATAGTTTTTTCAAAAAAGGTTGAAATAAGAGAACCACCCAGTTTCGTTGGGGTAGACTTGAATGAAAACAACGTTACTTTGAGCTTCCCAGACGAAAAGTTTGCCCAAATCATAACTCACGAAAGAGAGATTAGGACTGGTTACTTTATTAAGAGGAAAAAAATACAGAAAAAACTTAGAACAGGCAAAAAGAGGAAACAATTACTTAAAAAGTATGGCGAGAGGGAAAAAAACAGGCTGGACGACCTTACCATAAGTTGGCTAACAAAATCAAGGGATGGCAGAGAAATGTGGTGGCATCGCATTGGAGGACTTGACTGAGATCAGGAAGGCAATCAAGTATTCTGCCGAGATGAATGGGAGACTTCACCGTTGGAGTTTTAGAAAACTTCAATCAATCATCAAATACAAGGCTAACTTAAGGGGGCAGAAAGTGGTTTTTGTCAATCCCGCCTATACTTAATTCCTATGCCCGATATGTGGGAATAAACTAAGCCCGAATGGGCATAGGATTTTGAAATGCAATGACTGTGGTTTTAATGGAGACAGGGACGTTGTTGGGAGCTGGAACATTCGTTTGAGATCGTTAAGCGAATATGTGGGGAGTTTAGCCGTTCTCCCCGAACGCCCCGCCATGAACACGCGTCCCCACCACAAGGGAACGTCGTGGGAGCGGGGAAGTCTACCACCAGCATGAAATACTATTAACAATTTACACGCTATTAACAGGTAGGCAGAACGGTTATCGTATCGTAAATATGCTTGTCCTCTCAATGTGCAAATCTCCTCGCATAAGCGAGGGATAGTTTACGAAACATAAACACATCTTAGAAAAACAAAATAATAAATCATTAATACGTGAAGCATAATTAGATTATATGTTGGCTCCTCGCTCATTACGATATATAATTCCATTTTATATATTTTACACAATTTTAACCGTTATATCCTTTATTTATTGGTGGGTAGCCCCTTTTGCTCTGATAGTATTAATTATAGGAGTATTCATGACATACTTTTTTAGAGACCCACCTCGAGATATTATTAAGAATGATAGTGCTATTCTTGCTCCTGCAGATGGAACAATAATTCAGATAAGTAGAGACAACGAAAATGCTCCTTTCTTGGTAAAAATAAGAATGTCTCCTTTTGATGTTCATATTAATCGTGCCCCTTTTTCTGGAACTCTTGAGACTGTTGAAAGAATCTCAGGCAAGCATGTACCCGTATACTTAGGAACCCCTGCAGAAACAAATGAAAAAGCCATTCAAACATATGTCTCTTCACTTGGAAAAATTAAAATAGTGCAGATAACAGGTGCTTTTGCTAGAAGAATAGAAGTATGGGTTGAAGAAGGACAGTTTGTTGAACAAGGAGAAAAAATAGGAATGATCCGTTTTGGTTCTGAAACTGATTTGTATATTTATAGCTCCAAAAAAATAAAACCCATAGTGAAAATAGGCGAACATGTAAAGGCAGGGATTACTATTGTCGGAAGAATACTATAAAATCCTAGGGCCCATTAAGGTCAAAAAAATGAAACTATTCAAGTACTTAGCAAACATTTCTAGTTTTCTAAACAGCATCTTAGGCATGATTGCAGTATATTATTTGCTAACAATGCCTGGTGAGCATAGAGTTTTAGTTACTAAAATAGTGGTCTTGGCAGAAATTTTTGATGCCTTAGATGGGCGTTTTTCAAGGATGAGTACTGAGCCCAATCCAATAGGAAAAATACTAGATTCATTATCAGATGGTATTACTTCAGGATTAGTCCCATTCTTAGTAGCTTATTCATTAATGAGTGGTGTTCCCTCTTTAATAGCATATTTATCATCAGGGTTTTTGTTATTCGCTTCTTTTTACCGATTAATACGGTTTACAAAAGCACCTACTAAGAATGTTTTTCAAGGAGTCCCCGTTACATTGCCTGCAGTGCTCTTCATAAGTGCTTATGCAATGGCATGGCCAACTGGATGGTATATAGTAATTCTATGCATTGTTTCTGGATTACTAATGATGTCTAGACTTCCCTATACTTCTTTAAAAGGAAAAAGGGATCCTGTTGAACAAACAGCATTCTTACTAGGAAGTCTTGGTCTAGCATTATACGTGTTATTGCCTCCTCCTTGGTTTGATATTTTTCCCCCTATTTTCTTTTGGTATGTTATTTTTTACTACACTTACGGACTAATTCATACTGTATATGTTAAAAAATGGTTCTTCCCTAAATATTGGGAGGATGACTGATTAATTAGTAATGTCATTTGGTGGATTTTAAAAGTTTAAGGGTTTTTGTCAACCCGAAATTTTTTTTCCTCATACGAATAAATAAAAGGATTGGGGTTAAAAGCTAGAACAAAGAGAAAACGCAATGTGATCGGCATGACTAAAAAGTATATTGAGCTCCGAGTAGCAGAAGCAAAACAAAGAGATGTAATTCGGGGCAAGGTCCGTTTGGATCATGAAGCCATGCAAGCAATTGGGGTAGAGACTGGAGACATAGTTCAAATAAAAGGTAAGAAAACTACTGCAGCAGTAGCATGGCCAGCCTATCCTGATGACTTAGGTAAAGATATTATTAGAATGGACGGGGTGATTAGGAAAAATTGTGGTGTATCTCTTGGGGACAAAGTACAAGTTTCAAAAGCAACCGCTCGTCCAGCTAATTCTGTAGTTTTTGCACCTGCTCAATTGAATGTTTCAATTGATTTTGGATTTGAGAATTTTGTAAAAAGAAAGCTTCTTGGATACCCCCTTACCCAAGGAGATACCGTGATGATCCCTGTCCTTGGCCGTGCTATCCCATTCTTAGTTGTTTCTACTCATCCAAGTGGTATTGTCCTTGTAACTGAGGATACAAAATTAACTGTAAATAATAAACCTATGAGTGAAACTACTGCCACTGGAAAACCAGAAGTAACGTATGAAGATATTGGGGGATTAAGAGATGTAATCGATAAAGTTCGGGAAATGGTTGAACTTCCATTAAAACATCCAGAACTATTTGAAAAATTAGGTATTGATCCTCCAAAAGGAGTCTTGATTTACGGTCCCCCTGGGAGCGGAAAAACTTTAATTGCTAAGGCGGTAGCTAACGAATCTAATGCTAATTTCATAACTATTAATGGCCCTGAAATTATGTCTAAATATTATGGGGAGTCTGAACAAAGACTTCGCTCAATTTTCAGGGAAGCGCAAGAAAAAGCTCCTTCAATTATCTTCATCGACGAAATAGATGCAATCGCTCCAAAAAGAGAAGATGTAGCTGGAGAAGTAGAAAGAAGAGTAGTAGCCCAAATGCTTTCAAGTATGGATGGAATGGCCAGCCGTGGTCAAGTTATAGTTATCGGAGCCACTAACCGACCGAATGCCGTTGATCCTGCTCTTCGCCGTCCAGGTCGTTTCGACCGTGAAATCGAGATAGATGTTCCAGATCAAAAAGGTAGACTAGAAATATTGCTTATTCACACTAGAGGAATGCCTCTAGCTGAAGATGTAGACTTGAATCATATTAGTGAAATAACTCATGGTTTTGTAGGTGCGGATATTCAAGCGTTAGCCAGAGAAGCAGCAATGAGAACTTTAAGGAGATTCTTACCCGAAATAGATCTCGATGAAGAGACCATCCCCTCAGAAATCCTTGACAGAATGGAAGTAACTATGCAAGACTTCCTTGATGCCTTAAAAGAAGTACATCCCAGTGCAGTACGAGAAGTATTCATTGAAATTCCAAACGTAAAATATTCTCAAGTTGGAGGTTTAGATGATGTAATCCAGGAATTAAGGGAAGCTGTGGAATGGCCTTTAAAACATCCCGATGCATTTATAAAAATGGGCATTACACCACCTAAAGGAATCCTATTGTTTGGTCCACCGGGTTGTGGAAAAACACTTTTAGCAAAAGCCGTAGCTACTGAAAGCGAGGCGAACTTTATAAGCATCAAGGGACCGGAATTGTTGAGCAAATGGGTCGGTGAAAGCGAAAAAGCAGTCAGAGAAATTTTCAGAAAAGCCCGTTTGGCGGCGCCATGTGTATTGTTTATTGATGAAATTGATAGTATCACTCCAAGAAGGGGAATGACACAAGATTCTCCGGTCACAGAAAGAGTTATTAGTCAATTACTTACTGAAATAGACGGTGTAGAATCCCTCAAAGATGTTGTGATTATTGCAGCAACGAATAGGCCTGATATTGTAGATCCCGCGTTATTAAGGCCCGGTAGATTTGATCGCTTAATCTTTGTGAAACCTCCTGACGCAAAAGGAAGAAAGGAAATACTTGAAATTCACACTGCTAAGATGCCTCTCGCAGAAGATGTTGACTTAGAAGAGATCGCAAAAGAAATTGATGGTTTTGTAGGTGCAGACATTGAAGCTCTATGTAGGGAAGCAGCAATTCATGCCTTAAGAAAAGATATGAATGCTGAGAAAGTGACTCGAGAAGATTTCTTCTATGCAATGCAAAAAGTTCATGCAACAATTACCCCCGAAGTATTTGAATGGTACTCCAACTTAGAAAAAACGTTGAAGAGCGGAAGAGGCACAAAGAAACCTGCAATCGAAGGGTTCATTTAATTTTATCAACTTTCCTTTTTTCCATTTTTCTTGAAAATCATAATAGAATTCTCAAAAAATAATTTTTATTTTTATATCAACAAATTAAATTTGTTCTAGACGATTAATTATTTCTAAAAATAATTTTAATATGATAAAAAATCTAACTTTAATTACCAAAATTTTTCGTATTTAATTTTTTCTTCTGAAAATCCCATGTCTACTAACATTTGGTTAAATGACATTATCATCTGAATTGTACCACAAATATAGAATTCAGGCTCTTCCTCTTTTCCTATGAACTCTTCTATTTCTCGTTTGAATATTTCTGCGTTAAATCTCCCAGTTAATCCATTCCATAAATGTTTCATTTCTTTTGGAAGACGAGTTAATGTATAAATAACTTTGAAATTATCAAGTTCTTTATTATAACGATCAAGTTCTTCTTTAAATGTTATCTCGTCAGGTAACCTATTTGAATAAAATAGTAGGATTTTCCTCTTAGAATTGGTTTCTATTAAAAAGCGGATCATACTCATAATAGGTGTAATCCCCACTCCACCTGCAATTCCAACATATGGAGCATTACTATCAATGTCTAAAACAAATTTTCCGTATGGACCTCCTACTTCAATAATATCACCGTGTTTAAGTGTCCATAAGTGATGAGTAAATTTTCCATATAATTTGATAGTCAAGTCAAAAAAACCATTATTTATAGCGCTTAATGGGCTACTACTAATACTATATGCCCTGTTTTCTTTACCGAATTTATCCCTAAACCAAATCATAACAAATTGTCCTGGTAGGAAGTACCAATCTTTTGGTGATTCTAATCTGAATGTTTTTACATCTTTTGCTTCGTCAAAAATGTTTATTATTTTAGCATTAAATCTTCTTGCTTTTGGTCTTTTTCTCATTAATTCCTTTATTTCTAACATAAAAAACACCAAATCAAATAGAAATCACTTTGTAAACAAAAAAATATTATGTTCAATTTAAAAAAACAATTTTTCAATTATTTTTAGGAATTGTATTGGATTATTCTTACTCAAAGAAAAAAAGTTTTTATTAATTCTATTTAAAGTTCGTTTGTTGAGCTATCTTGAAATATTATTGAACCCTAACGAGCCGTGGTTTTGGTTAAACCTTTTCGTACTGATATTTTTAGTTGAAGCTATACCTTTTATCCCTATCCACCTAGAAGCGCTTTTATTAATGGTACTGTTAATAACTCATCCATTAATATTATGGATTGTTTCAGTAATAGCGCTTTCTTTAGGGACTGCAACGTCTTATTTTTGGACTCATCGGTTAGCAAATACGAAGTGGATGAAAAAACAATTAGAACGGAAAAATGTTAAGTTGCTTAAATATTATTTTATAAGATATGGGGATCCGTTTTTAGTAATTATCAGAACAATTCCAGTAATTCCTTATCGTAGTATTAACATTATTGCTGGTCCCTTAGAATATCCATTTGAACGCTATATGCTTCTTTCAATTCTTACAGCAATGCTAAGATTGGGTCTAATAATCTTTGGGACTTCTTTTCTTATCAATATCACTGGAAATAAAACTCTCACAATTATAATTGTTATTGCAGCGCTCTTATTCCTAAGTTTGTTATCTCTAATTTATTTAAATCATTTAAAGAAAAAAAACGGAAATAATCAACAAAAAAAAGAAGTAGACAAAAATCATTTAGATTAGAACACCTTAATAAAGGGGCAAAAATTCCATAAAGCCTATAATTTCAGTTTTAGAATTTCTTTGTGATGCTTTACGAAGTAATGGAAGACGGGGAATTAATACTATTAGAAAATCCTCCTGATAATTTATCAGATGATATGGCCGTTATATTCATAAGTCCTTTTTCTAAAACCACGTACATATGGGTTGGGCCAAATGCGGGGTTATCTAAAAAATTTGTTGCAGCTAGGGAAGGAAGATCTAAAAGAATGGAATCAGGATATCCTATTGTCCATGTCCAAAATGATAATGCAGAAACAAAATTTGAAGAAGATTACAAAAAATTTCTTGAGCAGGTAAAAGGAAAAACAGACTCATCAACGACAACTAGATCTGCAAAGCCTAAAAGAAGTACTTCTAAAGCAACTACTAAAAAAGCTGAGATATCATCAAGAGCAGTTAAGCAAGAGCCTGTAATGCTTATTGAGGCAGAAAAAGAAGACTTAGATCCATATGAAGTTTTACGTAAACTAAACGAGCTTTCTCCGATCGAAGGAATGATCAGAGATTATGTGATTATCTACAATCGTGTTGCAATTATTTCGGATGACAATGGAAATCAAAAAATTGAATTCGTAGAGGAACTTCCAGAAGGTGCCTTCTTTTCACCACATTATGTTCCTCGTCTATTAATTTCTAACAATAAAGTTATTGGTATGGAGCTTTGGAGAAAACCATGATCTCTTCTATTTCTAATCCATTTTTCAAAAAACAAGTATTTTTTCATCTTTGCTTAATTCTGTTGAATTACGCCAAGTATAAAACTAGACACGTCTTTTTTTAATTGATAAAGAATATTTTTGATTTCTTCCTGAAAGGTACTAAGTTCACTTTCTGAAGGCTCATCAGTAATTATTGAAGCCTTTAATTTTTCATACGCTCTAAGATATTCTTCACGAGCTTGAAACAGAAAACCTCTTACTTCCAACGACCCAAACACCATTGCATTTTCATATGGTTGTGAAATAAGTAAGTGAATTGAGTGGAGTTCAAAACCACCTCTTGCTTTTTCGTTGGGGATTACAAAATATAGCCCCATAAGTTCACCTTTATATGGTTTTAAAACAGAGGTTGTTGAAAACACATGTCCAATATTTGATACTTGCTCAAAATCAATTGAGGTATAAGAGCTTACTACCATTATCAAGTTATCTACGCTATTAAAATCTGTAGGGTGTGTTTCTACGAAACGAGGCCCAATTTTCTCATCCATACATCCAACAAAAGCTAAAGGGCAAACCTCTTCTATCTCTTTATCATTTACGTCTTTCTTTAGCTTAGTTCTCACTTTGTGTTGGGGTAGTTTTTTGTAGGCTTCTTCTAATTGTTCTGCCAACGTCTTCATTTCAGATAAAATGCTTTTTGTCTCAATTTCTTCATGGATAAATCCCAATCCTAAACTCATTGTTTTGAAGAGTTGGGATATATCCTCCCAATTTTTTATCACATTTTCGTCCTTTAGGTTTGTTCTTAAGAAGATCATTTCGTTTAACTTGGTGGGATATATCGGATGAATAATAATTGTTTTTGTATTATCTTTTATTAAATACTTCTCAGTAAACAAATCTCTTAGAGTTACTTTTCCATTATCAAAAAAATTGGATATAATCTCACTCATTCTTTCTAAGCTGTTAGGATCTAATTCTTGGTTTTCGATTTTTTCCCAGATATTTTTCTCCTTATTGAATATTTCCCGGTTATTTTTTTTATTTATTTTAAGCAAGTCTATTTCCCAGTTCCAAATATTAGATATATTATTAATTAAGGATGATATTTTATTTTCGGGTTCAATATTAGAAGAAACTATTTCTATTAATACATCAAGATAATTTTTAGGCATTTAATTCCTTCCCTAAGTTCTGTTTTTTCCCACCTATCTTGAAAAACTCTTTTTTCATTATTATTTTTTTGTGTAATTAATTGATCTACTGAAGTTTTTCTTTTTTCATCTTAATAATTAAGTAGTCATGTATTTAGATAAAATGTTGTTTAATTATTTTTATTTTGAAGAAATTCAACATATCCCAAAACAACACTATATAAACCTATTCTGTGAGGTCTTCTCGAAGGTGAGCATTGTGTCTAAAAAACTCACAGTAAACATAGATCCTAAGAAAGCTCCAAAAATAGCCCAAGAAATGGCTATTAAAGAGACGCTGTCCAAAATTAACAAGAAAATAGCAGTTCTTTCCGGAAAAGGTGGTGTTGGCAAGTCCACTGTTTCAGTAAATCTGTCGGTTGCTTTAGCTCAGTCTGGACTAAAAGTAGGACTACTAGACGCAGATATTACTGGTCCCAATGTTCCTCTACTTATTGGCTTAGAAGGAAAAGGAATAAAAGTACAAGATCAGAAAATAATCCCTAATGAGAACTACGGTGTGAAAGTAATTTCAATGGAATTATTGATAGATGCCCGTACACCTCTAATCTGGCGTGGCCCATTAAAAATAGGTGCTATTAAACAATTTTTGAGTGATGTTTACTGGGGTGATCTAGACGTTTTAGTGATAGACTTACCTCCTGGAACGAGTGATGAACCCTTATCTATAGTCCAAACAATA
>JAMOVR010000044.1 GCA_027061945.1 Candidatus Heimdallarchaeota archaeon | reverse complement strand
CCCGATATTGCAGGTGCAGTAATAGTTGCTACACCACAAGAGGTTGCATTGTTGGATGTTAAAAAAGCCATCGAATTTTGCCGCAAGACCAATATGCCAGTATTAGGAATTATAGAGAATATGAGTGGTGTAGTCTGTCCTCACTGTGGTAAAGAATTCGACATATTTGGAAAAGGCGGTGCTGAAAAACTTGCAAAAGAATTAGGAATCCCGTTTTTAGGAAGGATCCCAATTGATCCTAATGCTACTAAACTGGCGGATAAAGGAATACCTCCAGTAACTGTTAAAGATTCTGTGTTTGCTTCAGCTTTTGAAAAAGTTGTTGAAAACTTAAGACCTCAGATTGGTCTTTGAAAATAGTTTACCTCCTTTTTTTACCCTAATTTTTATATCACAAATAAATTAGGTTTTGTTTGTGGGAAATAATTATTCATCAAAGCATTTTCCGTGGCCTATTAGAATACAAGATCCATTAACTGGTGATGAAATAATTTTTGCCCCTCATCGTCTAAATAGACCTAGAGAAAAAGACGGTCACTGCCCATTCTGTAAACAGTCTAATTATCCCATTCTAATAGAAAATAAATTTCCTTCACTAATGTCAGATATCCCTGATGATGTTATTAGTAAAGGAGCAAAAGGATTTTGTGGAGTGATAATTTACAACCAAAGCCATGTTACTCAGTTAGAGGACCTAAAAATCGATAATATAATAACGGTTAATAATTTGTTATTTGACACGTTAGAAGATTACTTAGAATCATTTCCATATGCAATTGCTTTTGAGAACCGGGGTAATTATTTTGGTTCTAGCTTATCTCATCCTCATGGGCAGTTTTGGACCTTTTCATGGGTCCCTTCAAATCAAAAACAATATTGGAATTTTTTCGAAAGATCATATGTTTCAAAATTAAAGTCTCAATTAATCAACTTGAAAATACAAGAAAAAAATTATTTTTCAATTTATTATTATCCCTATCCAAAGCTGCCAATAGAACTTATTGTTATACCTAAACAATTTGGTCGTCTAAAAAGAGATCATATTAAAGAACTTTCAGAAATCCAAGTATTTTTAAGAGCTCTTGTTCGGAAATATTACGGATTTAATCCTAAAAATTCTTTAATGGGATGGCATTTTCCACCTAATGGAAATTATGACAATTATTTGTTTCACTTAACTCTTCATATCCCTCATGAAACAGAGACAAGAACTAAAATCTTTGGAGGCATCGAATACTTAACTCGAACTTTTATTAACGCATTTCCTCCGGAAAAACTTGCTAAAATACTTCATGACCTAGTTTAGTCTAATTATTTGTTATAGAGGGAAAAACGTAAAACATATTATAATGTAGAAATTTTGAAGCTAATTGACTGACTTAGAGATGATACAAGGAATAGGGAACAAAATATTGAAAAGACTGCTCCAAAATAACATAAATAATGTAAATCAACTAGCTTCTGTTGAGGTTAAAGAATTACAAGAAATCTTACCAAATATATCTCCTCAAATGATTGAAAAACTCATTTTTAATGCAAGATTATATCTCGAACGGGCGATTATAATCAAACAGCCATTTTCTCTACCTAAACCACAAGATGTAATATATTTCGACTTAGAGTCAACTACAGAACCGCCTAGAAAAGTGTTTTTGGCCACATATGCTACTTTAAAAGATCTTTACTCTGTATTCGAAGAAAGAAATGAACCAAAAAAGCTTGTTACCAAGACTCAAATATTCTTTGATACTCATCCACAGAAGTTTTTAATGTCTTCTTCAGGAAATTCATGGGATTATCATGCTCTAATTAATACTTTTAAAAAAGAGAAAATGGATCATTCTATGATTAGTAATAGAATTCATATTGACCTATTCAATGAGCTTAAAGAAAGCATAGTTTCTCCTGTTGGGCTTGGTATTAAAAATTTAAGTAAATTCTTGGGATTTACCGGGTTTGATAAACTTAAGGAAAAAGATAAAAGAATTAATGGATATGTAGTCGCCAAAATTTATGAGTCCGGGAAATATAGCAAAAATAAAAAGGAACTGATTATTCGTTATAACCAACTAGATGTTGAAGCATTAAGATTTATTCATTTGTCCCTAATTATGTTATTGAACCAGCGTCCCAGGGGTAAAGTATATCTTTCTGATTTTTCAACTCCTAAAACAATATAATGAAAGTTATGAATAATTAAATATTTGATGGGAAAAAGTCTTTATTTGAGAAATACTTGATTTTAAACGAGTCTTATGCACGGTGATGATGACTTTCGCGGAGAATTATTAGGTCGTTTAGGAGGAGGTGCCCTCACCCTCGATTCCTTGAGACTAAGATTTCAAAAAGGATATGATCTTCTTAAACAAGGAAATGTGGAGTCTGCGAAAGCAGAATTCTCTCAGATAATAGACGGCATTGGTCAATTAAGCCAAAAATATGAGGGCGAAAAACAATTCCGTAGAGCAGCAGAAGTTAATTTCTACTTAGCAATTATTCAAGAGGCCTTTGGAAACGAAGAAGAGGCCAAAAAGATCTTGGAAATTGTTACGGATCAGCTTTTAGCAGCAGGAAAATTGTATCACTCAATGTCAGAAATTGGTAGAGCAGTTGCACCCTATTCATTGGCGATTCTAACACAAATAATTGTAGGGAGTATTGAAAAAGCAAAACAGATCTATCAAGAAGTACTTAACAGCATTGATGAGTCATTTGTTAATGAAAGAGAAACGCTTTATGGACCTGGCTATCTTATTGCCGCAATAGAACAAGTAAACCAAACAAATTACTTACAAGCCCAAGACCTTATCAATTCAAGACTTGTCCCCCAGTTGAAGACTGCTGATATGAAGGGATTTATCCCAATTATTGATAAAAGTTTTAACGCTGCATATTCTCTGATTGAACAAAACACAAAATTACCACGGATTGAAGTATCTATTTCTTCGCCTGGGCAAGTTCTTTATAATGAAACCTTTGAGATACAAGTTATATTCATCAATAAAGGAGAAGGAGAAGCTCGAGATTTTAAGGCAACAATCAATATTCCTGAAAACTTAGAATTAATAGAGGGACAGCCTACTTTGGAAATTCCTGTCTTTCCTCCAGATGCATCTGCAGAGATTAAGCTTAAACTAAGATTCCTATCCAATGAAGAAAAAGAACAAGTTTTGTTCTTATCCGGTAATTTTGAATATACAGATATGCTTGGATCAAAGCACTCTGGAATGGTATCTAAAGTAGAATTACTGTTTGTTCCATTCCAGAAAAAACAGGATCTAATAAAAGCAATTGATGAAATGAACAAAAGAATTACCACAATGGCTGATGTCGGTAATAAAATATTAGATGAAGAAGTAGTGGATTCTATAAAATTCTTGATTTCCCGAGATCTTGCAAAAGCAAAGGCTGCAATTGAAGAAAACGATATTGATGAAGCGGATAAAATAATTTCAACAGTCAAAGAGTTCTTCCATAACTTTGAAAATAAATTATTCAACCCTGAAACTCTTGAAAAGATAAAACAAAGAAGAGAAGAAGAAATCAACCAAAGAATCAAAGAACACGAAGAACAAATTAAAACAGAATATGAACAAAAAATACAACAAATAAACGAAGAATATGAAAAAGAAAAACAAGAAATGCAAGAGCGTTTTGAAAAAGAAAAACATGATTTAGAGACCACCTTAAGAATCCAGTATGAACGTGAATTAAAGAACATAGAAGAGGAACTTAACGAAAAACACCAACAAGAAATACAAAAAATAAAAGATGAATCAGAAAACGCGATTAGAGAAATCCAACAAAAAATGAATCAGTTAGAGACAGAATTGAGAGACCAATTAAAAGAAGAATACCAAGCACGCTTAGAAGAAGAAAAACAAAAACTAATGATGGAGCATGAAAGGGAAAAACAAGCAATGGAACGAGCGTTTTCAGAGCGCTTGGAATCAGAATTGGCCACTCAAAAAGCCAATCTTGAACAAGAATTTCAGCAAAGATTAGATGCCTTGGAACGACAGTACCAAGAAAAAATCGACCAGAAAGTAGAGGCCGCAAGAATCGAAGAAAGAGCGAAACATTCAAGAGAATTAGCCAATATAAAAGAAGAATATGAAGATAAAATAAAAACATTAACTGAAAACTATGAAAAAGAAATCACTTCACTAAAAGCAGAATTAGAAAAATATAGACGGTCCCCTGAAGCACTTCCTTAAAAAATAAAATAAAAAATAATCTATTATTTCAACATTTTTCAAATAATTTTGTTTATTTTTACTTTCTCTGCGGGAAATCCCCTTTTGGAAGGGAGGGGATGAAAGCCGAAAACATCATATGTTTTTTTGTATATTTTTTTCTTGCAGGGCTGGGACGGCCCGTAGCGCCTGTGGAGAGAGTCTCCTCTGTGAAGCAGGAAGCCCCTCGTAAAAGCAAGGGGTAGTTCACTTATGTTATGTTTCGCTAATTTGTTGTTTGAAATATTTTTCAATTTCTATTTGAAAATCAAATAAGAATTTTAATAGATCCCCATCTAAAATTGCTTCTTTCCCTTCATTTTCAATATTTATTAATAATTGTTTGACTTCTTGTGTTACTGCTTTGATTACTGATGATAATCGTGGTAATTTAGTAAGTACTTCTTCATTAGCAGGATAAACTGCTATTGAAAGCATGAAATCTTTGTTTCCTCCTCGACTAACTTTACTTGGAACTGAAAATATAATATTATAAACTCCCCAGTTTTTATGGAATGTCAAAAATGGTTCTTCTATTTCTACTCCTATTAAGTCCATATTTTCAGGAATATCTGACATTATCTTTTTTTTATCACTTCCAGTGGGAGTCGGATAACTTACAAGTATTTTGGGTCCTAGCACAGGATCAAATGAAGATAACACTAAATATACTCTTAAGTTTTCTTTTTTAACTGTACCAAGTGGTTTATCAATTATTTTTTCTATTCCTTCTGAAGAACTCCAAGAATAAGAATCACGCC
>JAMOVR010000043.1 GCA_027061945.1 Candidatus Heimdallarchaeota archaeon | reverse complement strand
GATTTTGCGGATGCTTATAAAAGCGTTGTAGCCCCTGTATGCTTCCCACCCGCAAAAAACACAAACAAACACTCTGTCGCTCAGTTTTAGCTCGGTAGTGGTTTTTCCGCACACGGCACACTTCTTGCTGGTATGAAGGAGTGAAAGAGTGTATCGGCTTTCATTCCCTCCCTTTCAGAAGGGGACTTCCCGCCGACAGATTAAAGGGAAGAAAAGCTGAAATAAAGATGTTCTTAGATTTATTTTGTAAAATATTTTGTAACCACCTTTGTTTTTGCGTGGGGATTCTCCAGAAATGCTTTCACGGTGTTGGGGGGGACTCCAGTACGGAACCCTTTCACAAAGACATCTGTCCCATAGACGTACCCAACAAAACGTATGTATATCATACGACTATATAATTATTGGCTTTAATCCCCAACTTATCTTTCCAGAAGGGGACTTCCCGCCGATAAAGTTAATTTTCTATGGTTTTTAGTTAATACAAAAAAAGAAAAAAAGGATGAAAAGAATGTCAAATAATATTTCTAAGACTAAGACAATAAATAGTAATTGGGGAAAAAAGATTATAGATTATCTTCCAAATTCGATGAGAAGCTTCGTAATAAATATCTCACCAATTATCACAATCGGTCTTTCTTTAACTTATTTCTTTACATCACTAAGAGTATATGTTACAATAGAAGCGGGTGTGATATTTGACCATGTGCCAGCATGGACTTTATCAATAATTGCATTGCCTTTAATAATAGGTCCATTTATACCATGGATCTTTAACTTTAATAAAATAAATAAAGAATACTGGTTGTTAGCAATTGGCCTGATGAGATTACTAGTAGAAATAGTGCCAAATCCATTATTAAAATTCGTTTTTTCAGCATTATTAGTCATTGTTTCATTATCTTGGATTGTTTTCCTAATCCCAACAGTACTTAAGGAATACGGTTATCAAATAACAACAATCAGTATCATTTCTTCTGCAGTATTTGATATTTCTTTAAGAGCACCAACCTTAACAGCAGAACCAGCAATTGATAACAATTGGTATGGACATATATTTATAATTTTGAGTATTGGATTGTTTCTAGTTGAAGGATTTGTTTTTATTAGTAAAATTGAGAATAACATAATAAAAAGCGAAGAGATGAAAACACATAAAAAACACGGATTGCTGGAAGGATTTGTATTTATACAAGGTATGATCATTTATTATTTGTTCTATGGAAATGCAGGACTAATAGCTCAAGGATTCAGAATAACTAATTCACTAGCTACAATTATATTATTAACATGGTATATGTTGCTTATAATAATAATGCAATATATTGGAATTACTTTTAGGGATAAAGAATTTTACAGTCTTAATTATGCAGTCATATTACCTTCAGCTGTAGTGTTATTAGCTGCTACTTATATGGTTCCTTGGAGTAATTTTTTGCTATATCCTGCTCCGTTTTTTGCTTCTTTAAGTTTGTTTTTCATAATTGATAGGGCTGTTCTTACGTCTCAAGAAATGGATATTAAACAGTTTTCTAAAGGAGCAAGTGTTTCATTAATTATAACACTACTATTCTTATTTGGATATGTATATTATGAAAAAATAGGATATATTATGATTTACTTATTGATTTTCGGCATAGCTTCTTATTTTTCAGTAAGAAATTATAGGAGGACATTAGATGAACAACAATAATAATGAATTTCCTAAAATGAAAAGTATACTCAGTATTTTACTCATCTTTTTCGTCTTAGGATCAACAGGAAATATTATTTTTTCAATCCCAATGACAACTACTAGGATTCATGAAGATAATGTCTTAGCGTTTATGACATTTAATATACACTTTGGGATAGATTCTTATGGAAAATTTAATCCTACAGAAATTGCAAAAGTTATTGCTAGTAAAAACGTTGACATAGTAAGTCTCCAGGAAGTTACTAGGGCAAGTCCATGGAATGCTTATGCGGATTTATGGGAAATTCTTAGGCTAGAAATGCTAAAACGTGGTTATCATTATTATTATATGGATTATCAAGGTGCTCAGTCTATTCATAATGCAATCTTCTCAAAATATCCAATTTTAGAAACAAAGACGTTTTTTATTACTCCAATTGTGAGATATCAAAGAACATTGATTATGGCTAAGATAAATGTTAATGGGACAATTATTACCGTGCTTAATACACATCTAACGCACATTAACAGTGAAAGTTCGTTTGATAAAAGAGTAGAACAAGTAAGGTCATTATTGGATATTGTTAATGCACAAATTAGTATGCCTATTGTACTAATGGGTGATTTTAACTCTAAACCAGAATACAAAGAGATTCAGTTAATAATTCAAAATGGTTTTATTGATACTTGGGCACAGACTAATCCAACGTCCAGTCAAGGATATACTAGTACTGCATTAGAACCAAAAGAAAGAATCGATTATATTTTCTTCAAAGGGTTAACACCACTAAATTCATTTGTAGTCAGTACTACGGTTTCAGATCATTTACCAGTAATAACAATAACAACAATATAAAAAAGAATTATTAAAAAACACGGATTACAGACAATTTAGACATGTTTTCTGCGACACAATTAGCTCCTGCTTCAGAGAGCTTTTCAGCAGGTGTTTTCCCAGTAGTAACACCAATAACTTTGATACCAGAGCGAAAAGCTGATTTTATATCATGAATACTATCACCAATCCCAATAATATTGTTTTTTTTCAGACCTGTTTTTTTAATCCCTATTAAGAAAGGTTCAGGATCTGGCTTCCCATGAGTAATTTCATCTCCACTGACCATGTCATCAAAATATTGAGTAATCCCAGCAGTACTTAATAAACGATTAACTAAAGAACGATGAGTACTACTTATTACAATTGTAATTACACCATTTATTTTTAATTCTTTTAAAAAATCAACAACTCCAGGAAGTGGATTTATGTGTTCAGTTAATTCAAATAAATGTTCTTCTTTTTTAATAGCGAGATCCCATAATTCCTTTTTTGATTTATTTTTAAGAAATTTCCCAATAATGTCTTGAGGCGTCATTCCCAATAAAGGCTCAAGTTCTTCTCTTGATACGTAAATCCCCTCATGTTGGAAGATCCATTGAAAAGCTTGGATATGCAATTCTAAACTGTCTATCAAAGTGCCATCTAGATCAAAAAGTACTCCTTTGATATCTCCAAACAAACAATATGTATTATTCAAATCATGACAAGAAATGCTTACCGCACCCATTACTTAATAACACCAAAGGTATTGAGAACTTGTGAAGTAAAAAATATTCGGTAAGATGGGGTTTTTCTTACGTGGTCATTGGTAGTGAACAAATGTATTCATTTATAGTCTTTATTTTTCTTGTTTTGTAGTAAGTATTTTTCCATTAATACACTTGACTTTTCTTGTATACCTTTTGCATGGGCTTTAATTAGGCACCTACATCTTAGAAACTCCTTTAAAGTATAATGACTCTAAATTCCTAATAACGTCCATATATACTTATATTTAATGAGACAAAAACTTTGATATAAGCAGTATTAGTATTACATTGTTGAAACAATACTGTTTAATTGTTCCTCAAGGATTTCTATATCCCGTACAAGCTTTTCCTTATCTTTCTGGGTATAAAAAGCTCTTATAAGCATACAGAAATCAGTTAAACCAATTCTCCAGATAAACCATCCTTCATGTATTCCCTCCCAGTAAGGACGATCTCTTGCTTTTTTTAATTTCGTTTCACCAATCCAATACCGCTCAAAAGGTATTTCACTAAGTAACTCCATCATCGTTGTTATTATCGTACTTTTTTCAGGTTGTTTCCATATTTTGATAATTCCTCCATCATAATCAGCCAAGAAGAAAGTATCGATCATCCCATCAGAACGAGTCAAAAATTCATTTACAGAAACATTTACAACATCCATTTTTTCTCGTGGAAATTCCATTGTCTGTAACAACTCTGGAATGTCTTTAGGCATTTCTAGGGGGGGAGAAGAAAAGTCAATAGAACGTAAAAATTGATGGTATTTTTTTAATACTTTTTCAAGCACTTTTTTAGTAAAGGGTTCATTGTCATAAGTATCTTGAATTACGACATATACAAGCTCATCTCTCTCCAATATGCTTAACTGATATTTTCCAATTTCTGCTTCTCTTAAAGCTCCCTTAGGATCACCAAATTCTTTAGTAAAATTCATCATTGCTTGGACAAAACTGTTTAGTAGAATGTCATTTATTTCTATTAAACCATCGTCATATAATGTGATGCCCAAGCCTATATCCAGGTTCATCACAAAAAATTTGTGAATCACAATAACCATTTGTCTATATTTTTTTAAGCTATAATTTTCTTACGAAACTCAACAATTAGAACGTAAAAACAGTTCTTGGTATATGGGACAAAAAACTTACTAAATATTAGTAACAAAACAATCAAAAATAACTCGCCGTTATTGTTGATTGTGGCTAAAAAAATATTGATTTCTAACGACGATGGTGTAAAAGCACCAGGTATTGATGCTCTTGCTCATTATGCTACTACTTTAGGAGAAATAGTAATAATTGCCCCCGATTCTCAAAGATCGGCTGGAGGAAAATCACTTACATTTCATAAACCATTGAGAATTAATAAGTCAACTACTTTGAGTGGTTTTAAAGCGTATAGTATGAATGGATCTCCTGCTGATAGTATAATAATGTATCACCATTTTTTCAAAAGAGATCCTGACATAGTGATTAGTGGAATAAATTCTGGTGAAAATGCGTCATTACATAGCATACTAACTTCAGGCACTTGTGCTGTAGCATTAGAAGCGGGATTAAGAGATGTTCCAAGTTTTGCTTTGTCAATTGATGTGCCTGAAGAAATGTTTTTCAAACCGGTAAAAGAAACTAAATACGAAATAGCTGCAAAAATTGGAATTAAGATTATTGAAAAACTTTTAAAATTACCTGAAAACTATTGGAGCGAAGTCTTATTTGTTAATATTAATTTTCCGAGAAATGTATCTGAAGAAACACCGCTAAAAATTGCAATGCCCGCCAAGTACAAATATGAGAACTTCTTAGTAGAAAGAATAGATCCTAGAGGTGAGAAATACTATTGGTTGTGGGGAGAATTAAGAAAAGATTTAGAACCAGAAACAGATGCATATCAAGTTCTTAAAAACAATACAATCACAATAACCCCTATCTCGTTTAATTCGAGAAAAGAACTTGTAAAAATGACTTATGACGCGTTAAATGAGTATTTGAATAAAACAAAGAAGGGATAAAAAATGGAGAAAAAAGAGAGAATAAAACCTTTAATTGTTAAGATAATTCCTGGAAATAAGACACACCATTTTTTCAAGAAAATGCCTGTCTTTAAATTATTAGAGGAATTAGGTTTAAACTCAGAATCTGTGGTAGTGATTAGGAATGGAACGCCATTAACAAAGGACTTAATCGTTGCCCCAGGAGAACAAATTGAAATTATATCAGTAATTTCTGGTGGTAAAAAACCGTAATTACACCATATAAACGTTCTGTGATTAAAATGAAGTGCAAAAAGTGTGGTAACCCTGCGATTATTAATCTACCAAGGCACCGTTTCTCTTTTTGTAAAGAATGCTTTGAGGAATATATGAAAAGGCAAGTAGAAAAAGCAGTTAGAAGATTTCAAATGTTTACACATTCGGATAAAATCTTATTACCGGTTTCAGGGGGAAAAGATTCAATTGCATTATGGGATATTTTATTAAAACTCCATTTCAAGGTGCATGCTCTACATGTTCAATTAGGAATCAGCGAGTATTCTGAAAAAAGTGCAGATATTACAAAGAGATTCTCCGAAGAAAAAAATGCAAAGTTAACAATTGTTAATATAAACGAAGAATATGGTTTTAATATTCCTCTTGCTGTAGAAAAAACAAAATTACCTGCTTGTTCTATTTGTGGTACTACAAAAAGATATGTTTACAATAAATTTGCACAAAAAGAAAATATGGATGTTATTGTTACTGGACATAATATGGATGACTTAGCTGCCCAACTTAGACATTCTTCAAGTACATGGGATCTTGAAGGAATGTTAGCTACTTATCCAGTACGCCCTGGAAAGCAAGGACTTATTAAAAGAGCTAAACCACTAGTTTATCTAACAGAAAAAGAGACACTCACTTATGTGATTACTCAGAAATTACCTGTTTTCTTAGAAGAATGTCCCTTCTCTCAAGGTGCATGGTCTATTGTTGAAAAGCAGGAATTAAATAGAATTGAAAACAAAAAACCAGGCTTCAAGTATCAATATTTAACTCAATTTTATAAAAAAGCTTATCCTGCAATTTATGAATTTGAGGAGAAAAAAAAGATTAAGAATGATATTAAATTAAAATCTTGTAAGATATGTGGTGCCCCTACGGTAAAAGACTATTGCTGGTTCTGCCGTACTAGAGCAAAGATTTTAGATATTAAGTTAGAAACAAATTAAGTAAAATTAAAAATTGTTAAAATAAAATAAAAATTAAGTAAAAAATTTTTTAATTCTTTTCAAAATTATTATCCGTGGCAACAACACAACAAGAATTAGCATTAATTGGGAAATATGCCTATTCTTTTCCTTCAATTGGAAAAGTTGAGATAATAAAGAACCCCATGATCTTAATTGAGAATAATGAGATTGTGGCAATTGGAAAGAAAAAAGAGGTTGAGAAAGAGCTAGCAGGTCATGATATTATTGGAGACCCTAAAAAAGATATTCTATTGCCAGGATTTGTTAATACTCATACTCACGCAGCGATGACCTTATTTAGAGGCATTGCAGACGACCTAGAATTAATGGATTGGCTAAATAATTATATATGGCCAATGGAAAAGCGTTTAGAACCCAAACATATTAAAGCTGGAGCACTCCTTGCGGCTCTTGAATTTATACGTGGGGGTGTAACGACCGCTAATAGTATGTACTGGTATCCAGAACAAGAAGCAGAGGCATTCGTTAAGATTGGATTAAGAGGGTTCGTTGGATTAACGGCTTTAGAATTAGGAGATATGGGCAATTATAAGAGAGATTATGATTTCATTAGCAAATGGCATACATCTAATAATGACTTAATAAGAACATCACTACAACCACATGCGACATATACTGTTTCAAAAGAGCTGTACCAAGATATTTATGCATTTAAACAAGAACTTAATAATAAATATCCCGAAGCCCCAATAATTTTTCATACACATATTGCAGAAACTAGAGAAGAATGGAATAATACAAAAAAATTTGTAGAAAAAATGGGTTTTTCAATACCTTCAGAAGTTAAAAGCGTAGTTCAGTATTTAGATTTAATAGGTGTATTAGATGAAGATACTGTTGGAGCCCATGTAGTACATACAAACTGCCGAGATCTAGAGATTTTGAAACAAAGAAAAGTTGGAGTATCAATAAACATAATGAGCAATTTGAAACTTGCCTCAGGAATCCCTCCTGTTCCAAGATATCTTGAGCATGGAGTAAAACTTAGTATTGGAACAGATGGTGCAAGTAGTAATAATACTTTAAATTTGTTTGATAGTGTCAGGACAATTGCATTATTATACAAAGGCCTTAATTACGACCCACTAACCACAAAAATTTCAGAAGTTCTATATATGGCCACTAAAGGTGGTGCATCGGTTTTAAGACTAAATAAAGTAGGTGAACTAAAAATAGGATATAAAGCAGATATAATTTCATTAAGTCTTGATACTCCAGAAACCATGCCTGTTTATAATGCGAATACTGCTCTAAGCCATATCGTTTATGTAGCCGATAGGACAATGGTCAAAAATGTAGTAATTAACGGAGAATTAGTACTGGAAGACAGACATGCTGTAAAAACTAATGATGAAAAAATAATGGAACAGTTTAATAATGCGGCAATTGATTTATACGAAAAAACAGAAAATAAGTGAACTATCCCTTGCTTTGGCAAGGGGCTTACTGCTTCATCCAGAAGACTTGCCCCAAAACCACTTCCTTTATTTATTGTAAGGAAAACTATCATCAAAGGAATGGTTTAGAGTATTTTTTTAGAATTCTCTCCGCAGTCGCTATGGGGCGTCCCGCCCCAGTCTTGATTTTGCGGATGCTTATAAAAGCGTTGTAGCCCCTGTATGCTTCCCACCCGCAAAAAACACAAACAAACACTCTGTCGCTCAGTTTTAGCTCGGTAGTGGTTTTTCCGCACACGGCACACTTCTTGGAAGTGTATTGGGGATAAACTTTTGTTAGTGCCTTACCAGCCAGCGCCTTCCTCCTTGTAAGACGGCATCCCCATGAATTCTCCCCATGAAGCGTCTAAGATGTGTCGGTGCAGGGTTTTGTTCTTTTCTTTACTGACCAGTCCCTTGATGTTCAAATTTTCTACATAAATCATATCATATCGTAGTTGTTTACGTAGTATTTTGACAGCTTGTGTAGGAAGTCTTTGCGCTGGTTGTTTAGTTCCCAGCGTATAGGCTCCATACTGGTGTTGTGGTGGTATGAAGGAGTAAAAGAGTTTATCGGCTTTTATTTAATCCCCTCCCTCTCGGAAGGGGACTTCTCGTTGACAGAGTTAAAAAATAACTAATGTTCATCTACTGGTTCTTTCATTATATTAAATTCTTCTTCCCCATAATAATGTAAAGATAAATGAGTAATACCTTTTTGATCTAAGATCAATCCCCAACTTGTACTACTTCCAATCCCAGAAACAATTACTGTTTCATAATCTTTGTAGAACACTTCTAGATCCTTCTTTGGAGGTTGTGGAGTAGGCTTATCAGGAGTCTTTTCAAACAACGTTTTTAATAAATGGGCCCCTAATTTATTTGCATAATCTATTTCATTTTTATCTTTTGGAACTAATGAAAATAAGTACGTAATATAATTATTCCAAATACCATTATAAAATATGTTATCTTCTTTACTAGCAAATTCTTTTATCACATTAGTGATGTGTTTTTTCCATGGTTTCGTTATAAATGTTAACTGATAAAAAATAAATCTTAAAGATTCTTTTGTATTCCACCGAAGAATAATATTTTTTTTCTGTACGATATTGGGAATGCTCCATTCGGGAACTAAAAAATCTCCTTGCTCATACATAGTAATAACAGGGATGTGTTTAAGCATGTCTTCGGTATTATCAACTACTTCAACGGCTCTTTTCCAAAAAGATTCATCTTCGTCTCTTCCATAATAAATCGCATAGATAATTCCATATTTATCAATAAATTTCCCCACATTTGCAAAATTGAAAAAATATCCAAAAGGTTTCTCATGAATAGGAGTTAGAATATATTTTGAATATTCTTCCGTAAGTTCTTTTCCCATTAATAAGAAAACCCTACCCTTTGAAAGAACTGACATTATTTTCTTAATTAAAATCCATTGAATTTAACACTTGCGGAGAAAAATGCTAAAAATAAAGGAGGAGAGGAGGAAATGGACTAATATCTTTAAGCTTGTATTAAACCGTATCCGTAAGCAGAATCCCAACCAGAGGGACCTAAATCAATGGCAGTAGAGTGAAGCCAACCACGAATAGTGTTGGTTCCAGTATCATCAAAAGTACCAACTGGAAGTTTACCATGTAATGCGATATACAAGGCAATTAGTCCGCTTACATGTGGTGTAGCCATGCTAGTGCCAGACATAGTAGCATAGTCCTCATTCTTATATGTAGAGTAGATACTCACACCTGGAGCAACAACTTCAACGTGTGATCCAGTGTTTGAGAAGTAGGCAACGGTGTCATCTTTGTCAACGGCTCCAACAGAGATTACTTCTGGATATGCTGCGGGATAGGAAACTTCATCTGTGGAAGCATCTCCGTCACCTTCATTTCCAGCTGCTGCAACAAGAACAATACCTGCTTTGTAAGCTTCGATAATTTTGTCATGAACTGCCTGACCAGGGTCGCTTGAAGCACCTAAAGACATGCTGATAACATCAGCATCATCATCAGTACCTTTAACACCATCTGGTCCTTTCATTGCTAGGTCAATTCCAGCTATTAGGTCATCCCAGTCTCCAGAACCACCATTGCCTAAGACTTTAATGGCATAAATTTCGACATTGGCATACATACCAACTACTCCGCTATTGTCTCTGACTGCTCCGATAGTACCTGCAACATGTGTTCCATGTCCTTTAATATCGCTTATTCCTTGACCAGTGGTATCAACTGCCCATTTAATATTTGCTTTGAGATCTGGATGTTCCAAGTCAATACCAGTGTCTAAGATTGCCACTTGAACTTTTGTTGAAACATTGTCTCCGTAATATTTACCATTAAATACTCGTTCAATACCCCATGGTGTTTCAGGATCATCGTCCTGCCATGAGTAAGTTGTTGTGTCGTCACTTACCCATGGAGTCCCTGCCCAGATGTGTGGTGCAGATACCTTTGTCTGGGCATGTGTTCCGATAACCGGAACAAATACAGGGATCATCAGAACGATAAGCAACCAAAGAGTTCTTTTTTTCATTCTTTTTGTCACCTTAATTACGAATTCGGGATTACCGAATTCTGTTTTCAACTGTTTACAAATAATTTATAAGTTTTATGATTGATATTGAAAAAAAGATCTGAAAAAAACAGCCATCTTTTGCAACGAGTAAATCATCAGATAAGTCAAAAAAACAAGGATCATAAGAAGCAATAATGATAAAGATGATTTAATTTAATAGACAGAAAATACTTTCCGCAATATGGTTTTTGGATTAAAGTCGAGACTCTTATATGCCCATCTGACATACATTTTTTTGTTGGTTATGCCTCTGGCAGAGATTTTTGTGAAAGGGTTCCGTGCTGGAGTCCCCCCAACACCGTGAAAGATGGCATGGCCGGAGAAACTCCACGCGAAAGCAAGGTGTCATTCACAGTAAGTTTAAAGGCTCTTCAATAATATAATCTCTTGATATTTTCCAAGCTCTTTTTTCAACATCGTAATTATTAGGATAAAAATAATAAGTTCTACTTTTGTTTAGTGACAGATTGAAAAGAACCACATTTTCGAGTTTATTCCAGATAAACCCTAATATTTCTGATAATATGCCTGAGGGATAAGAAAAGTACCACATAAGATCAGAATTTGAAGTTACAACAGTACTCGAAAAAGGAAAATATTTGCTAACATAGTTTAGAAATACTTTTTTCATTCTTCCAGATATCTTGCCTTTAATTATTGCGCTATCAGTGATGTTAAACACTTTCCGATTATAGTAAAGGATAGCAATAACATCATCGTTCTTACGGAATTTTTTCATTCTTTTCGATATTGTAGTATGGTCTTTTTTATAGAATTTTGAGAGCTCTTTTTGGGACACTTTAGCATTAATAGACAATTCTCTTAATAGTTGAAGGTCTAAAGTGTCTAATTTGGGTGTATTTAAGACAGGAACAATAAAAGAAGACAATGCTGACATTTGTTTTTCATCATTTAGAAGGGACGCCCAGAGAGACTCAAATTCGTTACTGGTCAACTCTTTATTATTAATCTCCCAAGAATGATTAATTCTATCCCAGTATTCGAATTTCATTTTGCTTCTGGCGCTTTCCTCAGTTTTGACTACCCAGTAATCTTTAAAGAGATCTTCTTTTTTTAGCTTTTCAAATAATTCAATATGTAAAGAAAAAGCTTCGGGTGGTATGTCAAACTGGTAATACATTGACATATTTGGAGAATAGCTAAGAGTTCTAAAGTGAGTATATGGATGAACATCTCCAAGTTTGAAAAGCATTGATAAAGAAGTTTTGTCTGTGATGTCTTCGACCATTACGTGAATTCTTTGAAGACCAAGTTTATGTGGTTTATAAAACGCTTCAACTTCTGTCCGTTTTCTTTTGCCTAATAATGGGTCATTAATTTCAGAATCTGGGCGTAAAAATCCTTGGGATTTCATATTATTTATTTTGTTTCTAATTTGATGAAAAGAAAGACCTAGTCTTTTACTTAGCTCATTGATGCTAATCAATGGTTCTTCTCGTAATATTAGAAATAGTTTGTAATCGATTAAGTCTAAGGTATAGTCTCCCATATTTCGCATAGAACCGCCTGGAATCAATTGTAATAATTAGTTCAAGCATTTATTTTATTATACTAAATCAAACGATGGATCTGCTCCATCACTGCCCCCAGGAGGATCAAAGACAAATGAATGGCTATCAGTTAGCATTCCCCCATTTTTAAGTACTACTTTCACTGTTAAAGTATAGTCCCCAGATTCCAGGGCATGATTATAGAAGAAATTTTTGAGAATTACTTCATTCATGTTTGTGTTTACTTTTGCGTAATAACTAAACAAGGTTCCTGATGGAAGAGTAAGATTAACGTAGTAATCTAAAGCATAAAAATTCGAGCCTAGCAGATTAAGTTTTACTTCTGCATATATATCATCTTTATAGCTGTCATTATCTAAATCACAATAATACGCATCAAGAATGACAACATTGACTATTTCTTCTGAAGATGCAGTTGTTGTGACTAAATTTCCGTTTCTAGCATTCACATTAAATGGTGAAAGCATAAGAAACAATAATATTGCAACTATTGAGATCATGCTAATTTTTTTTGAGAGTAACATCAGATCTATTATTATGAATACTCTTTTTAAATCATACTAGAAAAGTTGAAAAAAATGTGAAAATGAAAAAAACTATTAAAATAAATAAGAATATAAGTAAAATACTTGTTGTAAACACCTAACAAAAAAGGTTTAAGCAGTTAGTATTAGAAAAGAGTAATGACTAAACTACAAGATGAACACGGAGAAATTTATGTTTGTGCTCTTTGCGAAAAAGAAATCGAAGTTGATGATTACATTTCTTTATCTTTGATTAGACAAAGTATTAATATCGAAAAAAATGAAGCAGAGATTATTGAATGGGAAGACTTACTATATTTCTGTGGAAAATGCAAAGATCTTCCAGAATTAGGGGATATAATTCTATCCTATTTTGTAGAACCACACGAACACGAACACGAACACGAACACGAACACGAACACGAACACGAACACGAACACGAACATGAACATGAACATGAACATGAACATGAACATGAACATGAACACAAGCAATAAAGATTAAAAAAATATAACTTAAAAAATTAAATTGGTTCTACAGTTTTTAATTGGCTTAAAATTACCTCGTCGGCATAGATATCATCAAAAGCAAGAGTAACAATTACTGATAAAAGATTTGCTTCCGTATCAGGAAGTTTTAGTTCTTTAATTCCAAGTAAACTAGTTAATAATGGGTCCTTAATATAAGCAGATTTTTTCTTAGGTGGAATAATACATAGTTCTTTATTAGTAGAGGCAACCTTTGCTTTACCCGTGTCTAAATTAATCAAATAAGTTGCATATCTTCCAACAATTAGCAATGTATTCTCATCTTCAAATTCATACACTATACTCAAACTTATCAACATTTTTTCAATATAGTCATGACGTATAATTTTCCATAATAGCCGAGTAAAGAAGAATTCTATTTCAGCGCTAACATCTGTATTAA
This sequence comes from Candidatus Heimdallarchaeota archaeon, assembly GCA_027061945.1. Classification (GTDB taxonomy): domain Archaea; phylum Asgardarchaeota; class Heimdallarchaeia; order Heimdallarchaeales; family JAJRWK01; genus JAJRWK01. The sequence goes on along the minus strand of JAMOVR010000043.1, from coordinate 1,921 downwards.
TTAACAATTCAACAAGTTCACTAAAAACAAAGTTCCATTTTTTATTAATATAATTATGAGATAAAACGAATTCTTTGTCAGAATACGACAAAAAATTTTCTAAATCTAATACATTTGGTTTCAGACTAAAATTATATGCGTTCAAGTGTTTAATGAATAATTTAAAATTATATCTTAACCGGAAGTATGTTTTTAATAATGGGTTAGGAGAATATTCTTTTTCTTCTACGGGGAGAACTAGTTCGTTGAAATATGGAATCAATGTTTCAAATCTTCCTTTAAATAAATCAAAACCATTATATGAGAAAACAACTTCACATAATGGGTTTTCTAATACTTCCTCTAAAAGAGGAATAGACACAGTTAAGCCGTAAAAATTAGCAAGACCAAAAATATTAGAATAAACTCTGATATATTTTTCATATTCTGCTATAATGCATTCTACAGGGTCAACTGTTTTAACTCCCAAAGGCTCAAAAGTTGTTTTTAATCTCACTTTGATTTTTGGTAAATCTTCAACTTTAACAGTAACCAATGGGTTTCTGGAACTAAATAACTCTGTTTCTTCAGAGATAATCAGTAAATCCTTACTAGGAGTAAATATTTCAAAATCAGGCAATACTCCTGATAGATCTTTATTCTTTTTAGTAAAAATATTATAAATATTCTCAGCAAAAAGTTTTAGTTGCTCGTCAAAATTACTACAACCTAATTGGCAATCGACAACAATTGCAGTAGTATCCAAATTATATTCTAAAGCTCTTGCATATTTAATTAGCTTATCCATTGATACCTTGGCATTTCTCCCAAGAGAAGGACTAACGCCAACGATCATGAATACAGGCATCAAATGTCGATATAAATTGTTATTACTTGACAGAATTTCCTTAATTATATCCGGAACACTTTCAAAAGACGCAATATGATCTAAGTCAACAATAATAATTACTCCCAAAGCACCTTCATAGTATACTTTTCTTATACTTTCCCAACGATAACCATCTGCGACCTGCCATGTTTGTATGTATATTACTGATTCATTATAATCTAGCTTTTTTACTGCAAAATTTGCCCCACAAGAGTATGTATAATCACTTTTAAAACCCTCTCCCAAATATTTCCTCCTAATATCATTTTTAAGTGTTAATGATACGTTACCTACCAAAAGTACTTTATATACACGTTTTCTTCCAGACTGTTGTTCCATTTTAATTATCACTTCCCAAGGGGGCGGAGCGAAAGGGGAATTACTATTTTTTGGAGTAGAGGGCAACATATTCCATAAACGCCAGGACTTTTTAGATTGTGCTGTTAATTTTACTAACAGCTTTAATTACACTTAAAGTTTGTAATCAGTTATAAAGTATTAGTATATTTTATTTTACTTTTAAATACACTAATCATCTTTATCGACTAGATAGATGGACGTTAGTTAGACCAGAGCGTAATAATACCGCCACACCTATATTATTTATTTAATCATGAAACTATTTCATGTTTTTCATTCATAAAAAAGTAAAACAAAATAACTACGCAAAAATAAAAATAGATCTAAGAAAAAGTGAAATTTTCAGCTTTGAACCCTACCGAGACTGTTATGTATTATTTGGGCAAGTATAGACGTCAGTGGTATGGAGCGACCCTATGCTTTAAAAGAGGCTTCTAAAATCCTAAAAGTATCGGTCAAAACCCTAATCTAAAAACCACTTTAACAATCATTCATTCACATCTAAGACTTGCCCCGTTGCAAGACAAAATGAATTCCCAAGAGGGACAGGAAATAAAGTTACAGGTAAAAAACATTGTGTTTTCAACAGGCAATTCGTCAGTTGCTACAACGTTTTTAAAAGAGGAAACAAACTAGTTGAGATTAATCATCTTTTAGGCAGAGACGAGTTCCCCATAACTGGGACTACGGTCT
>JAMOVR010000042.1 GCA_027061945.1 Candidatus Heimdallarchaeota archaeon | reverse complement strand
TGGTGAAAATCTTTCTCCCACAAAGGTGAGGTGGAGAAGAATGAAAGCAAACAATATTTTATTTTTATTTTTAAAATATTCAATATCTTTCTTCATGCACCGTTAGTTCAAGTATCTGATGAATATAAAAACACAAGAAGAATTAGACAAAGACAAGCATTATACATAAAGAATTCATTATATTGCCACAAATCTTTGTAGTGAAGAACAGGAGAAATGGTTGATAGATTGATTAGCCATAAAATGAACGACCTCATAAAACAGAAGCTCAGGGAAATCTCCAGCACTTTCAAGGTAAAAATATTAGATATCGAAATGGACAGATACTACAGAGACTACATCCACATGTTATTCAAGTTAGCGCCTAATAAAGCGGTTGCAGGAGAAATTGTCAAAGAAGGGTTCTAACACTAAGAGAAATTCCGTAAAATAAAAAATTAGCAAAAAATTAATGGTTGAATAGCCAATGCAAGGAATTTTTTACCCAAATTCTTAAAATAATAACGTAGACAGAATGGTAAAAAAAACTACCTTAAACCATTTCTTACAATAAAAGAAGTGATCTAATGGTAAATCTTTCTTATAACGCAGGAAGCACCTTGTGAAAGCAAAGAGTGGTTAACAATATTAAATCCTTTTAACAAAGGATAATTTTCAACAATAAGTAATCTTCAAATAAGCAATAAGTAAAACTTTTTTAGGCAGAGATGATGACCAACTGGTTTCCTAGACCTTTTATGGAATGTTAGACAGTCTGGAGCACTGATCTGCCGAATTATTTTTTGTGAGCGTTAGTATTTTTATTGTTTACGCAGTTTGCAGAAAATATTTGTCAATTCAGATTCACTTTGTAACTTACTTTGGGATTAGTTTCTTCCTTACGTGGTGGTTTATGGATTGTTATAGGTTTTAAGCTTTTTACCGTTCAACTCTATGCGGTATACAGCGCTTGGATAGGGCTTCATCAGTCTCATATCCCCCTCTGAATTCATCGAAAAGCAAGTCATAGACCGTAGTCCCAGTTATGGGGAACCTGTCTCCGCCTAAAAGATGATTAGTGCTGACCAGTTTGTTTCCTCTTTTAAAAACATTGTAGCAACTGATGAATTGTCTGTTGAAAACACAATGTTTTTCACCCGTAACTTTATTTCCTGTCCCTCTTGGGAATTCATTTTGCTCCTGCTGCACATGGGACAGATTTTAGACGTGAATGAATGATTGTTAAAGTGGTTTTTAGGTTAGGGTTTTAACCGATACTTTTAGGATTTTAGGAGCCTCTTTTAAAGCATAGTATCGCTCCATAACCACTAACGTCTATACCTGCCCAAATGATGCATAACAGTCTCAGTAGGCGTAACTCTGTATAATATGGACAATCTGGTTTATAGCAAAATTTATTTTTTATTTTACTTATTTTTTATAAATGAAAGTTTTTGTTAAAGTATTTGCTAATTTAAGAGATTATATTCATCCAAAACCAGCGATCGGTGAAAAAATTGAATTAGACGTTAAACCAGGAACAACAGTTAGAGAATTAATTAAGAGATTAGGGATCCCCGAAGACCAAGTCGCAATTGTTTTTGTTGATGGTGTTGGAAAGTCATTAGATTATGCTCTAAAAAAAGAGGGAACTAATATTTCCCTTTTTTCACCAGTTGGTGGGGGATAAATATAAGTGGTAGAAAAAATTCTTAGAGGATGTCAAAAAATAATTCGAAAGTGAAAAAATTAGCTAAAGAACCTTAATTATTTAATTTTTTTTAGATGGGAGATAAATAAAATTTTGACGTTGGAGATTAACTGACATCTTCCCACAACTTTAGGCGCAGGGTATGTGCGGACACAATGTCATTTCGCGCCTGTACTTTTCGTGTTATGATGAGAATGCTTGCTTGCTTTTATTTATCCCTACCCGTCGAAAGAAATATTTCCACTGACAGAGCTAAAAAAGTAGTTTGTTTTTAGAAAACAGATAAACTTTTATTTTTTAACTTTCTCGGCGGACAATCCCCTTCCGCAAGGGAGGGGATGAAAGCTGAAAACATCATATGTTTTTTTATATGTTTTTCTTGCAGGGCTGGGACGGCCCGTAGCGCCTGTGGAGAGAGTCTCCTCTGTGAAGCAGGAAACCCCTCGCAAAAGCAAGGGGTAGTTCACATCATGAAAATATTTTTTCTCTTTCTTTTTATTTTGGGATAATTACTTTACTAATTTTATGTTTCTAATCATTTAATATTATGTTTTAAAAAACCCAAACAGTATTTAAGTATTTTGGGCATATGAATGTATAACCCTTAAATTAATAATTTTAAGATAATAGCAGAGGTGTATATTTGAACATTAAAAATAATAAAAAAGTAGGATACTTTTTATTAATTACATTAATGCTTCTGTCCAGTATAAGTATTACTACAGAACAGCAGGCCGCCATGTTACAAGTAATAAAAAAAGAGAACACTATTTTATCTATAACTCTAAAAAGAGCTTATAACCCTGGAGGATACAAAATCATTGGTCCGGTTGTAATTAATAGTAATTCTGAGCTAACAGACTTTATTATTTCACATGGTTTCCCCGGTTCTGGAACTGCAAATGATCCTTTTATAATTACACAATTATTTTTCTCAGAAATAGATCCTAGCCTGGGCACGTCACTTTATATCTCAGGAATAACTGCTTATCTTGTAATTGAAAATTGTAGTTTCAGTATTGTTTCTGGTACTGCAATAGAGCTAAATAGCGTATCTAATATAGTGATACGACAGAACTACTTCGATATCTATGGTGAAGCAATTCGTGTTTTTGCGGCATCCAAGCTGGAGATTAGTGGAAACCAGATTCTCCGCTCGGAAATAGGTATTACAGTTCAAAATTCTATGCAACTTTCAATTACTGAAAATACGATTCAGACAATTTCTAGTTCAACAAATGCGATCTCTTTAATGTATGTAAATGAAACTGTTTTTTCACAAAATACAATTAAGTTTCATCCTGTAAATATTGGTTATAATAATGTCTTAAAAAAAGGTAAAATTGGAGTTTATGTCTTTTCTTCAAAGACCACTAATATAACTAATAATCTAATTGAAAACTATTCTTCTGGTTTAGATATAAGGGTTACAGATAAAATTATTACTAGAAATAATCAGTTAATAAAAAGTTCGTGGGATGTTTCTAGTTACTCTATATCTTCATTAATAAACATTGATTTTTCAAATAATACAATTGACGGAAAACAAATATTATTTCTTCAATCAAGATCAAACTTAGAAATAGATGCTTCGGAATATTCCCAAGTAATAATTTACAATGGAGATAATATTACGCTAAAGAACTTAGATATTGGGGATTACGATAGTACTCCATTGGTTATCTCCTCAAGTTATTTAATTACTATAAAAGATTCAGTAATTGGACATAATCATAATCCCTTAATCTCTGTTCTTTCTTTTTCTTCCTCTAACGTGACACTTAATAATTGCATAATTACTGGAAATAACAAGGGTTTTTACGCGTATAATGGGGAAAACATTACTATAACTAATTCTATTTTAGAAGGAGGTATTACTGGAATACAATTTTCATCCATAGAGCATTATTTCAACATTTCAGACAATATTTTCAGGAATTCAAGTAATGGAATACAGATTCAAAGTAGTTCAGGAGGATATATTATTAACAATCTTTTTTATAACAACAAATTCGAAAGTGTACGGTTGTCATATACTTTCCTTCATACTTTTAAAGACAATTCTTTTGATAGAGACCCTATCCGTTTGCTTGTGCCTTCTATTGCTCCTACTACTAAATT
>JAMOVR010000041.1 GCA_027061945.1 Candidatus Heimdallarchaeota archaeon | reverse complement strand
GCAGTTGCCACCTGTACTATAAAATTGGGAAAAGGAAGAAAGAAAAGGGCAGTAATGAATACAAACGCCAGCTTTTTGAACAATGCAGTTCCCCAAAGTGCCCAAACAGCCCCTGCAACAATAAGCAAAAAAGAGAGATATTGAGTATAATATTCTCCCCCAAGCTCTCCCAGCCAAAACAAGAATAGACCCAACACCAAGAAAATTACACCGTTAACAACAGGATATTTAGGAATTACAGCTAATTCTTTTCTTATGTCCCATAAAAGATAACCTAACACTAAAGGTGCTAAATATACATAATCGAATTCCTCATTTCCTTTAATTTTATAAAACATATGAATCAAAACAAATTCATATTGATAAATTATCAAACCACATAATATCACATATCCCAACCATAAAATAGTTGGATATTCTATTTTTTCTCCCAATAGTTTATAATAATTTGCCATATACGCTCCGATGCCTTTCCGTCCCACAAGGGAGGACATTTACCTCTTTTTTTGCCTGCAATTTGTGATTGGTACGCTTCTAAAATGCCTTCTTTTGAACACCCTGCCAATATATTTGTTCCCATTTCAACTGTAATTGGCCTTTCAGTGTTTTCCCTTATGGTAACACAGGGCACACCCAATGCAGTGGTCTCCTCCTGTAAACCACCGCTGTCAGTAAGCACAACTTGGGCATCTTTCCATAAATATAATGCATCCCCGAATCCCAATGGGTCCAAAGCAATCACATTTTTGGACAGATTGAGGCCGTATTTCTCAATCATATTCTTGGTTCTCGGGTGCACAGGGAAAATCAGGGGCAAATCTCTCGAAATTTCTTCAAGAGCCTTAAAAATGGTGCTCAGACCTTCCTTGCTGTCCACATTTGAAGGCCTGTGCAGGGTCATGAACCCGTATCTGCCTAATTCCTCCTTCAAATCCCTTACAGCAGGCTGTACATCAGCACCCTGTTCAAGCTGTTTCACTTGATAGAAAAGGTTATCTATCATCACATGGCCGACAAAATGGATCTTATCTTCAGGCTTTCCCTCCTTAAGGAGATTATCAACTCCACTCTGTTCAGTAACAAAAAAGTAATCTGATATGGAGTCCGTGACCATTCTGTTTATCTCTTCAGGCATCTTTACATCATAGCTTCTGAGGCCTGCCTCCACATGGGCAACATCAATCCACATTTTTTTGGCAACGATGCTGCAGGCCAAAGTGGAATTAACATCCCCAACAACCATTACCAGGTCGGGCCTATCCTTTTCACACACTTCTTCAAAAGCAGTCATAATGCGGGCTGTCTGCACTGCATGGGAGCCAGAACCTGCATCCAAAAAATAATCTGGTTGTGGCAATTCCAGATCCTCGAAAAAGGTCTGAGACATTTCATAATCATAGTGCTGACCGGTATGGACGATTTTACAATCTACATTGCGGTCTTTAGATTCCCTATAAATGGGCGCTATTTTCATGAAATTAGGTCGGGCACCTGCAATGAGAAAAACTTTCATAATCTTTTTCTGCCCTTCAGAGTGGGATCACTCTGAATCACAGAGTACACAGAGTAGGATCTTTCCAGGTTATCGTTACCTTTCTCATCCCTATAACCTCCGTGTCATCAAGTGAAGCAGATGGTTTATATTTCTTAATCACTAGGGGAAAAACATAGTTATAAAAAGGAATATGCCTCAAAATTCCGGCATTATTTCTTTATATACATCAAGTGTCTGTTTTATAATTATACGTTCATCAAATTCAGCTAATATTTTTTTCCTTCCCTCACGGCCCATTGTCATACACCTGTTTTCATCATCTATCAACAACCGTATGGCATTTGCTAATGCCTCAGGATTCTTTGGTGGAACAAGGAAACCATTTTCACCATTAGACACTATTTCACGGCAACCAGGAACATCTGTAGCTACAATGGGAAGACCACAAGCTGCGGCTTCTAAAAGTATCTTTGGTACTCCTTCTCCATATGTTGTTGGCAGTGTTACAATATCAACCTTTGCCAACAGTTCCTCCATCTTATCTACATGCCCAAGAGGTATGATAAACCCATTCTCCTCCCATTTGTTAATTTTTTCCTGAGAAATTGAGTCAGGATTGCCCCTATCAATGGATCCTGCCATCAAGAAATCAACTTTTTTGTCTTCCGCCTTTAAGATTTTTGCAGCCTCCACATATTCTCTAATACCTTTATCCCACAGAAGCCGAGTAGCAAGCAGTACTTGAAAGTTTTCTTTCTTACACCTAAATTTTGGCCTATAACGATTGATGTCAACGCCTGAACCTCGTATCAATTTAACTTTTTTGGGTGCAATAAGTTTATTTTTTAAAAAAATTTTAACATCATCTGGATTCTGAAGAATCAAGATTGTCTTTTTTCCGCTTAGCACAAACCTCAAAATTATCTTCACTATAATTCGCAAAATCTTTGCATATAGACAATCACTTGTAAAAATATAACCAAGTCCTGTTACGGCATTTATCTTCGAAGGCACTCTAGCAAAAGTAGCGGCTATAGAACCATAAATAACACATTTTATGGTAAAATGATGAACTATATCTGGTGCCTGCCTCTTATATAATGAAACTAGCCTTAAAATAGTTTGAATCTCACCCCACGGATTTAGACTCCGTCTGTTCATTTTTATTGCTATCCAGGTGAAGCCTTCTCGTTCAAGTAGTTTCCCATAACGGCCGGGCGGAGAAACTAAAATCACTTCATGCCCTTTAGATCTAAGGGCCTTACTCAAAGACAGACGGAAATTATATAAATACCAATCAGTATTGGCAAATAAAATTATTTTCATTTCAATAAAATTCCGACAAACATGTCTATTGACAAAGGATATTGTGTTTTTAAGATCATGAAGTATAATAATTTATTCACAGTTTACCTACAATATAAAATATTTAATTGAGTCTTCTGAAAAAGAAAGAAATGTACTTAATATTAAGTTTGAATTCATGAGTATCATTATTAAAAACTGGAATCAGTTTTGCAGAACTTTTAAAAAAGTATTTTTATAGGCAATTTTATATTCAACTCAAGTAAAGTTTAAAGCCGATGATAACATAGGGGTATCTCTAAAAATTCGGAACTTTGTTCAATGGCAAGGCGCATGAAAAAAATAACCTCAGACATATTACTGATATTTCCAGGATTATTTCTTGAATGTAACAAAGCCATTAGGCAAAAATGCCTATAAGAAAGAAAAAAGCTTATCATAAAATCTTTGGTGGTATTTTATGTTTTTTAATTTTCGAAAAAATCTAATAAAAAATTTTAACAAACTCATTACTACCGTCTTTTTTTCCTGCTTTTTCTTAACTCTCACCAATAGTGTCGCTATGGGAGGTTTACCCGCTTTTCCTGAAGCAGAAGGTGGAGGTGCTCTATCTATTGGGGGTAGGGGTGGCAAAATAATTGAGGTCACCAATTTAAATGATTCTGGACCAGGAAGTTTCAGAGCCGCATGCGCAGCCAAAGGACCACGCATTATAGTTTTTAGGACTGGTGGAACGATTACACTAAACTCAAGACTCTATATAGATCATCCCTATATGACAATAGCTGGTCAGACAGCTCCTGGTGGTGGGATTTGCATAAAAGGTTCTGATATACTTATAAGGACACATGATATAATAATTCGTTATCTTAGAGTGCGTCCTGGAAAATTATCTGGAGGCCGAGATGGCATATGGATTGGTAACAAGAGTTATAATATTATTGTAGATCATTGTTCATTTAGCTGGGCTACTGATGAAAATATTTCTATAGTGTCTTTTGATGTGCCTGCGCACCACATCACCCTTTCTTGGAATTTGATTGGAGAAGGCCTGCGCCCTCACAGCTGTGGCAGTCTTATTTATAACGCTGAAGGCTCTCCAAAATCTAACAATATTTCAATTCATCACAATATGTATATACATAATCACAATAGAAATCCAATCATTGGCACTGCCTCGGCCCGTTTTATTAACAATATTATCTATGACTGGTCTCAATTTGCAATCAGAATATTTGGTGGTTCCCATGTTGATATTATAGGCAATGTTGCTAAACCAGGACCTAATGTCCAAGGAGGCATTAAAAACAAATATACTATTTGGTGGTCAAAAAACTATGGGGATCCGAATAAATCGGTTCCTGGAATGCCTTCAATATACATAAGCAATAACTACGGTACTCATCAACATGACTTTTCAGGAGATGATTGGCAGATGATCTTTGATTTAGACAAAATCCTAAACAAAACAACTTCCAAAAGATCTATGCCATTATCTGAATCCACTCCACCTATTACCATAAATACAATCCACTCAGTAAAGAATCTAGAAGATATTCTTCTTAATGAAATTGGAGCATCCAAGCGACTCGATGACAACGGCAACTGGATTTCCAATAGGGATGCTGTAGATAAAAGATTGATAAATGAATATCTAAAAGGTATCGGGAAAATCCCTTTTAGTGAAAATGATGTTGGTGGATATCCTATTCTTGAGCATGGAACTGCTCCCAAAGATAGTGACCATGATGGAATGCCAGATTCCTGGGAAAAGGCCAACGGTCTTAATCCTTCAGATCCATCTGATGCAGCAAAGGACTTAGATAATGACGGCTATACTAATGTGGAAGAATATTTAAATGGGTCAGCCCAAGCTGTGAGTAGTGATCTAAGTAAACCAAGCAACTTGAAAGTTGAGGCTGTAGTTATTCCATAACAGACATCCAGACCGCTTGATATTTTTGCACTATGGATTTTAAATCGAACTTGTCCTTGATTCTCATCCTTGCTTTTCTGCCAATCTCCACACGTTTTTCAAAAGACAGGGCTAGGATGCTTTTCCAGGCCTGGGCTAGTGCATGAGGATCACCGGGAGGCACAACAACGCCTGTATCTCCCACAATGTACGCGGAATCCCCTACATCGGTCACCACACAGGGTATTCCACAGGCCATTGCTTCACCTACGACATTTGGAAAAGCTTCACCGGATGACGATAATGTCGCAATATCAAGACCTGCCATTATTTTTGGTATATCTTCTCTTTCTCCAAGTAAATGAAAGTATCTATCCAGATTTCTTTTTTTTATCCAATTAGTAAGTTCTGGATTTGTCCATTCCACATTTCTACCACATAATAAAAAATGTACATTTGGTTCAAATACATGAAAAAAGGCTGCGGCATTAATAAAATTCTTATGATCTTTCAACCTGTGAAAACGGGCAACCATGCCTATTAATTTTGCTTCAGGCGGCAATCCCAATTCTTTTCTTATGTTCGATCTCGTATTTGTATTAGGAGAGAATTTCTCCACATCAAAACCATTAGGAATTACAATCAGTTTGTCAGGATCATAACCCATATTGATATGAGCTTTTTTGGCATTTTCCGCACAACAAATAATACGATTGGGTAATTTGCGAGATAATTTAGCGCAAATATGTGCAGTTAAAATCGTGCTACTCTTGACTTTCTCCTTGTAGAGATCTGAATGCCTTATATTCCAAATCACAGGTAATTTCCCAGCTATTTTGGCAGTTACTCCACCTACTAAATCTGCGTGGTACATCCATGTTTGGACCAGGTGGGGACGTTTGTACCTAAGCAAAAAAAATAGCTTTAAAATCCCCCTGGGATCTGGAAACCCTCTGGGCATCCTCAAGGCATTTACAGGAATGCCTATGTCTCTAATTCGTTGTCCAACTGGCCCTATATCAGTAAGAGAAATGACACTATAAACAAATGGTCCTTTAAGGCCATTTTGCAATACCCTATAAAGCATCATTTCTGCACCGCCACTGAACAGGCCAGTAATTATATGGCAAATGTGTCTTTTCATAGTGAACTTTATAAAAACAAGATATACATTAGAAGATCCATTTTATTTAAAATTAGGAATCCCCATAAGCTTTAAGTAAGCCTTAGCGACGTGAGTAAAGGTGAATTGATCTATCCATGCCTTTGGTATAAAAATTTTTGTCCTCTGTGTTAAAATATTTATTATTGCTCCGGCCATCTGTTCAACATCATTAACCGGTACTAATAATCCATATTGTCCATTTGCTAGAATTTCAGCGGGACCATTAGGACAATTTGTAGAGACCACGGGAATTCCTAAAGCCATAGCCTCGATTAACGCAGTAGGGAGTCCTTCTCGAATGGAAGGCAAGACAAAAACAGAAGATCTTCGAATGTAAGCGTATGGATTGTCTACATATCCGGGAAAACTAACCAAATTATTTAAACCCATTTTGTTAACTAGTGCCGTTAATTTTTTTCTCTCTTCACCATCCCCTAAAATCATAAGTCTACATTTTATTGTCTTGTTTACTTCATGGACTGCTTTTATGAGAAGTGAGAAATTTTTTTCATAAATGAAACGTCCTACTCCTATCACTATAGGCGTCTTTTTCTTATCGTTAAACCAAGGATGTTGAATGCTTTGTTCTGAAAGTTTATATATTTCGTTTGATATAACTGGATTATAAATTACATGAATTTTTCTATTAGATATTTTTATATTTTCAGCTAGATCATTAGCAACTCCATGAGACACGGCGATAATACCATTTGCGTATTTATAAAATAACGGGATTAATTTAAATAAAATCAATTCCTTGATTTTAAATTGGTTTTTTAAACGCTGTGACAATGAACTGTGAATAGTAATAAAGGTCTTTGTGTTAGATGATACTAACTTCTTAGCTAAAATTGATATTATATTTGTGTGGTCCATTGCTGATAACAAATAAGGTATATTATTTTTTTTCATGAACCAACATAAATAAGGTAAAGATTGAGAAACATGTTTTGTATTAAAATTAATGATAGTAAACTTATTCTCGATATCTTTCAAAAAAGGACCTGAAGCATTAGCGATGAGAAATAGTGGTTTTATATTATATAATTCTAATCCCTTAGCTAAATTGATAAAAACTCTCTCTGCTCCACCACATCTTAGTGATGGAACAAATAAAGCGATCTTATTATTATATTCTTCTTTTTGAATAGGAATCATAATAACAGTTAAGTTATCATTAACTTCAATTTTCTTCGATTACCAAATACTAAGGTTTATATTGTATAATACAATAGAAAATTTACTCTTAATAGTTAAGAGACTTCAAACTCTCTATATTTTTTTATTTAAATCTTTATTATAGACATGGCCAATCATAAATGCATAAATTATCCAAAGTTGTTTCCGTAAACCCCAACTTAATACCGATAATCCAAGAAATATGGCAATAAAAATTATGAAAAAAAGTTTCCTCTCTAATAATGGTAGTGAAATGATTTTTTTGAATAACAAAGAGTTTATAGCCATAAACAAAATAAACCCTACAATACCTGTCTCCACTAAAATCTGCAAAAAAGTATTATGAGATGAAGCAACATGACCTTGCCATTTTACTGTTTGCTTAAAGCATCCTATTCCTATTCCTAATATTGGATTATCAAACCATTGTTTTATACCAATTTTCCATATTATAATTCGTCCTCCCCATGTACCATGAGTTAATTCAGATTTAACGGTTAATATTCTTTGAAACGTTGCAGAATTTATAAAAAAAACTATTATGGCTACACAACTTAATAAAATTAGACAAGTAATAATTTTTTGACGCATATTTATATCAGAAAAGACAATCAACAGATAAAGAAAACCAATTGAGCCAACTATCATACCACTTCGTGAACCAGTCAAGATAATTGCTGCTAATG
>JAMOVR010000040.1 GCA_027061945.1 Candidatus Heimdallarchaeota archaeon | reverse complement strand
TATTAAAAAATTTGATAAGGAAAATGAAAGAGTTATTTACTTTGCAACCACAAGTAAAGAAGCTGGTGTTTTCAGGTTAGGCTATTCTCTAATGCCTGATCCAGTCAAAGAACAAGTAGAAAAGTCAAAAGGATACATTGACTTATGTACTCCTACATTGATCCAAAAAATCGCTGCAGAATACTATAAAGGGCCTATTGATGTGTATTTGAAAGAGGCAATTGAGGTATATAAGCGAAGAAAAGAATTAATGTATAAATTAATTAGTGAAACATTTCCTGCAGGAACATTTACTAACCCTACAGGAGGGTTCTTTATTTGGTGGGAATCTGAAAAACCTGACTTTGACTCTACTAAATTTAACTATGAGGTAGCAATACCAAACGAAGTATTATTTGTTCAAGGAGAAGCATTTTATGCTCCTAGAGGATATCATCTAAATGATGACTTGACTGAAATAGTGCCTATGAGTCCTAAGAAAAATGGAATGAGATTGAGTTATTCAAAAGTTCCAGAAAGCATTATTGAAGAAGGAATCCCATTATTAGGTAAACTACTTAAACAAGAATTAGAATAAATAAAAAAGAATATTACATAGTTTAGTTTAACTAAACTCTCTTTTACGCTTTTTTTATAGAACGAGTAGTAATAATCTGATATCAGAACCATGTACAAGCATAGTTAAAAATTAAATTTTAGAGATAAAAAATATTTTAGAAATGAAAAAAATTAGTCTTTTCAATAACTTTAGCTTAGAATAGTATCTTGACCGGTCCATAGGGAGTAAATATTACTGCCTTTTTCTTAAATCCATGTTTCGTTATGTCAGTTGCATCAATATTTTCTTCGTATAATTCTTCTTCTCTGCGATGCATGATTAGCTCTCTTTCTTCTTCTTTGTACATTTTACTACCAATAAAACCACTGTTTTCAATGAATGATCGCATAAGAATGATAGCTAATGCATGTAATTGTATATCAGACCAACGACTTAAGATACTGGCATTCTGTACGTAGACAAAGGGGGCTCTCTCCATTCTATGTGGAACATAAGCACCGCTTATATGCCCTTTTGTGAATCTTACTGCAACGTTTATTGTTGGTATCCTATAGAGCTCTTGGGGATTATTAATAGCCCATTCTTCAGAGTAATTTGTCAAGTAATGTACTTCGATGCCAGCGTTATGTTGTGTTGCCCATTCTGCTTGTAGTATCTCTTCTGCCAATTCATATGTCGTATAAATGTCTTTTCCATGATAAATTAATCTAATATCCTCTTCGTTTGCCAGGTCCATAAATACGGGGAAGACATTTCTTATGGCATCAAAAATGAGTTTCATTCTTTCAGGGGTTTTTCTGTTTCTGGTAGTGTGTATCATATAGACTACTTTAGTGAAACCGAATTCTTTCAGTATAGAAGCGAATTTCAGACTGAATAGGGCCCCTTCTTTGTATCCTTGAGTGCCCACTTTTTGGATGCCGGTCCTGTGACCATCCAAGATGAGATAGGGGGTAACTTCCCTAGCAAATCTTCTCATTTGGCTTTCGTTCACTCCTATCCTCGCGTAAAGCGAGTTTAATAATTGTTGGGCGGATTCTTCCATGAACATATTTTATCTTCGTATAGATCTACGTTTTTTTCATTTTTAAATCCAGAGTGAGGGGTGCCGACATGTGTTAAAAGTGAAAATGTGATTATCCGATCGCGTTATTCAATAAAAACTGAAAAAACCATGATTAATTTCTATAAAACTTTGAAGAAAGGGGTCTGAAGTTCAGATAAAGATAACCCACCATGTTCTGTTGAATAGAAAATTTTACGTCCAAAATCTAATCCACGCTCAAAAAAGTCTTTATTAAAAGGCCATTCTAAATAATATCCCGGGAAAGAAGTAAAATGAATGCTTCCTGCTCGTTTCATAGCTAATTCGGTTTTTAAACCATTTCTATTTCCAAGTAATTCAAAAATTTCATTTTTTTCTAGAATTAAACCATACGAAGACAAATGATTTTCTAAAAATTTCAAGGCCTCATCATACTTATCTGGTTTAGGATAGAAATGAAGAGTTCTTCCAGATTTCCCAACACCATATAGATAACTTTCTAGTTTTTTTCTGTCTGCTTCGGGCAATTTTAGACGTCGGTTAATAAACTCATGACCATGATCAGAACCAACAAGAATTGTTGTTCGAAGTTTGAGTTCGACAGGTAAGTAAGTATGGAATTTTTTTAAAAAACGAACGATATTAGATATTACTTGGAATGCTCCTACACTCATTTTCCCCATAAAATGTGAAAAAATGTCATACATTGCATAATAAATAATGATGATTTTTCTATGAGGTTGTTTTAAAAGGGGAACTATTTGAGAATATAGGTTTGTAAAATTAATAAAAGGTTGCATATGTGAACCAAATAGATATGAAAACACTCCTCTCTGAACAAGGTTTGCATGATTAAAAGAATATATAAACGGTGGAAAAAGTTGTTTAGTAAAACCTTCTTCGAGAAGAGGGCTTCCCTCTCTCACAATCAGATTATTTGGTTTTGTTAATGAAAGGCAAGGTGCTTTAATAAAGTCGACAATTTTTTTTGCTTTTTCCCATGGAATTAAATGGCCTGTTACACCATGGATAATTGGCGGTTTGCCAGTAAAAATAGAAGTCAAAGCTGTAGGAGTAATCGTAGGGTAGACAGTACTTCTCCATTCTCCAGCAATACTGAACCAATCAACTAAATTTGAGTTATACCCCAATTCTCGACCTAATCCATCAATCAGTAAAAAAACTAAATTTGTTTTCTTAGAATAATCAATCTCTTGATCTCCAATAGTTTTTGTTTCTTCTTTAAAAAAAGCACTTGCATGAGCTGTAAAGCCCTCTGTAATATTATTTTCATATGATGGCTTATATAGACCATTTTCTAAAGGCTCCAAATGAAATGTTTGCACAATGACACCTTTTTTACAGAGGGGTTAAAAACATTAATAGAGTTTTTTCGATCAAGACTTATGTTGTTTAACTTCAAAAAATGTTTCTTTGTAGAATAAATAAATATCTAATAAATTTTGGTGCGCGCGCCGGGATTTGAACCCGGGTCAGGAGCGTTCTCCGAGAAAACTTGGGAGGCTCCGATCCTACCACTAGACTACGCGCGCATCCACGGTTCAATTTCTATTATTAATTGATTTATCGTTTTCGGTCCTGACTGTAGAATAAGTAAAAAAAAGAGGCTAAAGACGCAGAACTGTTCGAGGAAAATGTTTTTTGGCTAGTGACAACGCCCGATTTATAGCTTTCACTAAAGAAGCTGGTACTTCTTCTACTTTTGCTTCTAATGCAAGATAATAGGCAAAAGTAACCTTATTTTTTCTCATTAACGACAAAAGCAGATATCTGAACTCTTTCTCGCTTTTAGCCTTATACTTGATCTCTTTCCATTGTTTAGAAAAATATTTTTTAGTAACTAATTCTATCAATTTGGGGTTTTTATATAGAAAATCTTTTTCAAAATCTTCTTGCATTACAAAACAATTATGTTTTTGGAGATAATTTCTCATTTGAATCTTATTTTTAGTCTTAATTGAATCTCTATTAGTTTCAATTATAGCACGATAAAGATTTTCTAAAGAATCGTTGTCTGTTACTATTACAAAAGGAATATTAAAGCCTTTTTTTGAAAATAGTTTTATATATGGAAAGAAATTGTTACCATAAACTGGAAGAAGAGTAATACCGATCTCTGCAAAGTCTAGTATGGGATCATATTCTTTTTTTTGAATTTTGCGAAGAAAAACAGATAAAAATATTTTTTCTGTTTCTCCT
>JAMOVR010000039.1 GCA_027061945.1 Candidatus Heimdallarchaeota archaeon | reverse complement strand
CAGCCCAAAACTGCTATTCCAACCTTTTCTATACCAGAAACAAATGGATTATCAGCATATTTTGAAATAGCCACAAGCCCGCTTTTTATACCCTTTGCTCAAACAGCGGTACTTAGCAATTCAACATTCTCATTACCTATAAATATATGGAACAAGCTTCCTAAAGGAACTTACTTTAGTAGAGTTAGAACCGAGGCAGGATATACCATAGGACAAATATGGCAATGGTCAAAACCATGAAAAACTCTCCATGTCCACTTTGTAATTTAGGAGCTACGTTTCTTTTTAGAAAAAATTATAGAGATCTATTTTTTGATATTTTTCAATGCCAAAGCTGTGGTCTTGGATTTGTTAATCCTATGCCAACACCACAAGAACTGGAAGCCTTTTATCAACACAATTATTATCAAAACAACAAACAACTGGGCTACAATGCCCCTTATGGATCCCTAGAAAAGGGCCTAAAAAAGACCTATGAACATATTATAAAAAGGGTACAACTGCTTTCTAGAAAAACTACTTTTCCTTCAGTTCTTGATGTAGGATGTGCATATGGTTATTTTTTAGACTGTGCAAAAGAATCAATGAGTAGCACTATCAGGGTAGGCATTGATCTTTCTCAAGAAGCTGAAAAAAACATCTCAAAAAAAGGGCATTATTTCCTAAAAGGTCACTTTCAAAATGTTAATATCCCTTTTTCTTCTTTTGATCTGATATTTATGGGAGATGTATTTGAACATTTTCCAGACCCCATTCCAATAATGGCCCGCCTTGAGGAATTAACAAAACCAAAAGGAGTAGTAGTAATAACCACAGTTAACTTTTCATCGTTAGCTGCACGTATATTAAAACAACGATGGCGACTAATGACTCCACCAGAACACCTTCTTTTTTGGACACCAACATCCATAAAAAAACTTTTTGCCACCATGGGGTGGTATGGGATAGTTTCTCAATACACCCTTTACTATCCTAAAGAATATATAAACATAGTCTTTCAAAAACAATTTGGCTTTCCTCCATTTTTTTTAAAGCCATTACCATTTAAAATAATCCCTATACCAAGCTATGATGTAATGTTAGCTATTTTTTGGAAACCGAGATGATTTCTTTAGTGATACCTTTAAAAAATGAAGCCCTAACCCTAAAGCCTTTATTAGAAGAGCTTATTAATATTCAAAAGCTTTGTAATAAAAATATGGAAATAATTTTAATAGACGACGGTTCCAGTGATAATACATGGCAAGAAATTCAAAAACTAGATGTTTCTCCTCTTTCTATAAAAGCTTTAAGATTTTCCCGTAATTTTGGCAAAGAAGCTGCAATATATGCAGGCCTCTCAGAAGCAACGGGAAATCCTGTTATTGTTATGGATGGAGATGGACAGCACCCCCCATCTCTTTTACCTGAAATGATAAAAAAGTGGCAACAAGGAGCGCTTATTGTAGAAGCAGTGAAAAGCAAACGCCCTCCTGAACCTTTTTGGAAAAAAATATGCACTGCTTTTTTCTATTTTATATTTAAACATTCAACAGGACTGGATTTACGAACAGCTACTGACTTTAAATTATTAGATAGAAAAGTCGTTCAAGCCTACCTTAATCTTCCGGAGCGCAACCGATTTTTCCGAGGGCTAATCAAATGGTTCAATTTTCCATCCCAAACCATACCTTTTGAACCACAGCCCAGAGCAGAAGGGATTTCATCTTGGTCATTTAAAAAGCTGGTGTCTTTTGCATGGAGTTCAATAATATCTTTTAGCGTATGGCCGCTACGCACCTTAATGTTAATGGGAATAATAGGAATTATCGGTTCTATAGGTTTATTACTCCAAACTCTTTATATCAAAATCTTTGGGAGTGCGGCACCAGGATTTTCCACGGTAATTATTTTACAAGCTCTACTAGGAAGTGCAATTCTCTTAGGCATGGGCTTAATTGGGGAGTATTTATCTAGAATTTATGAAGAAGTAAAAGGAAGACCTCTTTATGTCATCTTGGAACAACTTGAAAAATAGTATTTTTCTTAACAAAAAGAATATTATTGTTTTCCCTTTGTTGATTGCATTCTTTCTATATTATCCTTTTATAAAACATGGCTGGTGGACTGGAGATGATACCGCAATACTTCATGCTACCATTAAACATGGCGGGCTTTCTTTTTTTTATAAACCCGAAATATGGCGAACTATATCTGCAACCAATCTTACTCCATGGGTAAATTTATCTTATGCGATTGATTGGAACCTTTTTGGTTTTAACCCTCAAGGATTTTTCATTCACCATCTTTTATCTTTTCTCTTAACTGCTCTTTGCTGTGGTTTTTTAATGATGGAAATTACAACTACTCTACCTGCAATAGGGGTCCTTTTGCTATTTATTACCTCTCTTCCAGCTCTTGCTTTGATAGAACATTTATGGCTTCGTCACTATATGGAAGGCCTAGCCTTTGCAGCATTAGCTTTTTTCTTCTTTCTAAAAGGAATAAGCTCAAAAAGTTTGATTAAAGCTTTGATTGGATCACTTTTCTATTTATTGTCAGTTACCGCCAAAGAAATATATGTTCCATTAATAGCTTTTATCATCTTTTATCCAGACTCTTTTTCAAGAAGGAACAATATTCTCAAGATGCCATTTTTATTTATTTCCTTACTTTACATTGGCTGGCGAATATACATGCTTGGCTTTTCAAATATATTTGAAGCTGATCTAGCTGTTACCTCAAGTTTAATACCTCAAATGAGAGATCTCCCTATTTTGATAGCAAAAGGCCTATTTTTACAAAATATCTTTTTCTTTTGTTTCTTTATTGTCCTTGCAGTATCATTTTTTCTTTTTGTTAAGAAAAAAGATGGCTATCTACTCTTATTTTTCTTTGTCTGTCTTACATCTATTTTAGTACCAATCATCCCTGTTGCAGGACAGTTAAAAAACTTTACTACTTTTGACTTAAGCAGGCTCAGAATATTAACAGTAATTACGATTTGTCTTTATTTCTTTATCTTACAGGCCTTTTACAATCTTAGCAAAAAAGCAACTATATTGCTCCTAATAAGTGGCCTTGCCATCAACTTGTGGAACATTTATGGAGCAGATACCCTAAACAAAGGACTTAAAATGCATCAAAACCATAAAACAATGGGACAGTTTCTATTGAACGCTGGGCCACAAAAAGTATTTGTATTTAGCTATAGCGTCCCATGGTTTTTTACTGAGTTATTAGAAGTTTCTATTAAAACTGGCAAAAAAAAACCTGATCAATGTCCGCTATTCTGTACAGACGCTTGTCTATGCCAAGACCGTTTAAAAAACAGAAAAGTTGAATTCTATACATTCAATGGCCATAATATGGTAAAAACAAAAGACTGGAATTGCAATATAAATACCAAAGTAAATATTAGTGCCATTTTTAGATATAATAAAGGCTTACTAACTTGGAAATTTGGACCTTTTGAAAAGGGGCAATATTGTGCTCTCCCAATGGAAAATGGCCTCCCTACGGGCATATATTGTTTGCCCAGAAGAGGAAAAATAAAAGTTTATTTAAAAAAAGACTTTCAAGTAATTTTACGGTATAAAGACCCCTCAGGCTGGTTAGCCTATTCAGATATTATTGAGATCAAAGTTAATGGAGACACAGACTAAACTAATTCAATCAACTACAAAAGGTAAGTTTATTATATGTCCATATCAGCCAGAACATGAAGCCCAAATTTTTGCTTCTTGGGAAAAGGCCTTTAATAAAAAAATTGATCAAAAATCATGGCACTGGAAATATCATGCTAATCCCGCTGGGTTTAGGACTATGCTTTGTCTATCTGAAGAT
>JAMOVR010000038.1 GCA_027061945.1 Candidatus Heimdallarchaeota archaeon | reverse complement strand
GGAAGGGGCAACGGGTGCGTCCGACCCTGCTGAAAAGGCAGGGCAGCCGAGCCCGTGGCGGGGCGAGGTGTAAGCGAAGGACACCCGCGGGAGGGAAATCTCCCGGGCTGAAGGGCGCTAGGGGCTCGAAAAGGGAGCACCGCAGGTTTGGATCCCGCGTGGATGAGGCCATACCCTCGCCTCATCCCGTGGGATCCATGAAGGGCGGGTAGGTCGAAGGTCGGAGATACGGAGCTAACGGAGGGCTGGCAAGAAGGCCTTTCCGTAAGAGATCAGGACCCGTCGTTGATGGGTTCGTTTGGCAAGAGGGGCTGCGGCGACGCAACCCACCCGATTTTATTCCTGTCTCCATGTTCGGCATCCGGAGACGAAGATCTTTCTAAAACGTTCTGGAAGTTTCTAGAAGATTCTGGAGGTTTCTAGAAGGTTCATGAAAGTTAGAGAGAGCAGCCAGAAGAATAAAAATCTAAAGTGTCTGCAAAACTATTGATATTCAAGGAATCCACGGAAGGGGTGCCCTGGGATAAGGTGTCAGCTTCTGAAGAGCTGGCTGTGACTACCTATTCTGGCGAGTATCAATTCGTTTCCTTTAGGTCTATACTCACTTTGTTTAACTTTTCCTACTTTAATTCCTCTGTTTTTTACTGCTTTGTCAAACCTCATTACTTCCCAATCCTCAGGAAGCGGTCCGAGTTCGGTCGTTTTTAAACCGTGCATAAATTCTTACTCCATTATTATAGGTAATTCTCTTTCAACTGTTTTTTTAAATCTTTTTTAACAATATCTATCAGTTCATTGTATCTTTGTTTCTTATTCTTGTTGTCGTTAATCAATTTTATTATCTTATTTCGATCTATCTCGTTTCTATAATTTTTTAGTTTTATCAATTTTGCCTTCCCGAATTCATAATTGCCAAATTCCTCAAGTAGCTTTATGAGTTCTTTGTAATGTTCTTCTTCAATAAATAAATATGATTTTTCAACATCTCTTATTGTTCTACTTAACCTTTTTGAAAAATCCAGTAAATTTTCTTCATTCGCTTCCTCCCATAAATTATCCGCAGAAAATTTTAATTCACATAGTGATTCCCAAAGTTTATTATATAATTCGAATTGTCTGTTAGAATATCGTATATAAGTTGCTTTGATAATAGCTAATTGTGCCTTGTAATTTTCAATTTCTTTTTGATATTCCTTTTTAATTTTTTCCAAATATGTTTTCGCCCACATATTTCCAATGTGAGCTGAAAGTTTCCAAAAGATGGTACCTGCACCACCTATTGATGCGATTGCAGTAAGTACTATTTGTAAACTATCGTGCCATGTCATTTTGATGTCGATTTCAACTCTCCAAATCTTACTTGAGTCTTCATTAGTCTTTTTAGAGGACCTCAAGATAGAAATATGTTTTCTATTGATTATATTTGACAGTCAAAATCAAGTCAGTAGCTCTATGAGAACAGTATAATGTCATTTATGCCTTATATTTAGCAATTTTTTGATTTTTCTGTTAATTTTGGATTATCTTTTGTAAAAATCCATCCTTCAATTAGCCAAATGACTATTTCTGTAATTGCCATAAAAGCATCTATCGCTTCGTGATAAAACTTTAGAGGTATGTCTTCATCAGTACTTGATATTAGGATTTCAATTTTTCTATTATCTTGCGGATTTCTAAATATACTCAATATATGCTTATCAGAAAGATGAATAAAACCAGATGTCTCTTTGTAAACTCTTTTCATCCAGGGAAATTCTTGGGAAAGATGTTCTACTAAGTAACGATCGGTCATTTTCTTGCCATTCCGATCTTTTAGTTTTCTTATTTCAATTCCGCTAAGGACTGAAAGAACAAATTTGTGAGGATCATCAACTAAATGAGTAGCATAGAAACGAAGGCAATTATCCAACTGAAGTCTTATTAAAGGTGCAGCACAGATAAAATTTTTTGACTTAATAAGACCACGGAAACCTATTAAAAGAGCCATTGAACGCTTTAATACTCCAAGTGCAAGCAAATCCACAGGATAAATAGCTCCTTTATAAGCCATTAGCATTTTATGTGCTAAATCTAAATGTTTTTTCTCATAGTCTTTTAATAATTCAAGTTTTGTACTTAAGTCTTGCATAGCCCTAAACTTTGCAAGATTTCATACAGCTTCTTATCCGTTTCGCACCTCTCCTCCGCCTCCTTAAGCCTCGCCAGAGCCACCTCCACCAGAAGCACTTCTTCCTCGCTTTTTAAGGCCACATACCGCGAAGGAGAAAGATTGTAGTCGTTTTTAATAGGCTTAAAATCTCTTCCTCCAACCTCACCTTTTTCCACTCCTCAGAAAACAGCCCAATCTCGGTCAGTTTGAAAGTATTAGAAATCTTATTTTTATGATTCATATCTATCACTTTTAATTAACTTTGAAATTTAGGTTTTTCTTTAACTTTTTAAACCATATTTCTTTTCTCTTTTCTCAAAAGCTTCTTTTCCACCTTCAAGAAGTTTGGTAATATCTTCCCTAATTGTCGTGTTTTCTATAGATCCACATTTGTACGATATTTTATTATTTTGAAATTCTGCAACTATTACTTGTTCAGCATCTGTGTTTACAACTAAGTTTGCATTATGCGTGGCTATTATAATTTGTCTTTTCTTCTTCGCTTCCCTAAACGCCTCAACAAGAGCTTCATAAACGAACTTATTATCTAGATTTTCCTCTGGCTGGTCTATTAGTAAAGGATGATCTCCTTCTGCCAAGAATATCTTCAATAAAACCGTTCCTTTCTGCCCCATAGAAAGTTTATCCATGTGTATTCCATTAAAAAAGATTTCAGTACTAAGAGAAAAGTAATTTCCAAATACCCAATTATAAAAATCCAAATTTGTCCTTGTTTTCTTTAAAAATTGCTTAAAATTAAAAGCTTCAGTGAGATATTCATCGATCTTGAATTGCAAGTTTGTAATGCTTTCAGTTATGATTCCGTTCAACTTTATTGATAACTCTCCTATTTGTTCGGAGGAAACTCTTCTGAGATCAAAAATATCTTCTCCTTTTTCTTCAAATTTACTTTGATCAAAGAGTATATTTGACTTAAAATCTATACTACTCAAAATTTTGTCTTTACCGCTTGAAAAATTTTCTATAATTTTTTCATAAACGATTTTTAATTTGATATGCTTATCAAGAAGGTCTTTGTATTTCTCTCTTCTGTCGTTCTCTAGCTTTTCTATTTCGTTCTTCTTTCTATTAATTTCTCCTAACTGACTGCTTAAGGACTCTATTTCGGTATTTATATCCTCTATTTCCTTAAGTAAATTAGCATGTTCTTTTTCAATTCCAGATAACTTGTCAAGTTCTTCTCTTTTATGCTTTATTTGATGTGCAATTTTATTAATTTCTGATTCAATAACTTCTATAGCCTTATTTATTGCTTCTAATTGTGATTTAAGCTCTATAGAAGGTATATTTACAGGAATTCCGAATTTCGTAAGATCAGTGTTTAGTTTACTAATTTTAGAGTTTAGCTCTAAAAATTCATTTATTTTACTCTGAAATTCTAACAAATCATTTTTAATTATCTCTAGTCGTGAATGTTTCAAGCTTAGATTACTTTCTTCTTCCTTAAGTTCTTCAACTTTTTCTTTAGAGTCTTCTCCAATCTTTTTTGTTAACGCTTGTAATTTAGTCTTTTTATTTTTTAGCTCACCTTCTTTAATGTTCTTTTTGTTTTTGAGTTTGCTTATTATTTCAGGTCTGATTTCCTCTTCCAAGTTGTATATCTTGGAATTAATATTTCTGATTTCTTTTTCAAGTGTTTTTATGTCTTCTGATAATTTTTCAAATTCTTGTTTATATCCAGATTCTACT
>JAMOVR010000037.1 GCA_027061945.1 Candidatus Heimdallarchaeota archaeon | reverse complement strand
TGCAGAATATACAAATTCTCTAGATGAATTAGTAAAAAAAAGATATTTACGAAGGTCTAGAGGAGTAATTCGGTTAGGTGTTCGCTCTTTACTTGAATTTGATGAAGATGCAAGAATAAAAATAGGTAAACAAGCGCTTCGGCTTTTAAGAGGAAAAGACTGGGAATATGAACCCAAAGAAATAAATCACGAAAAAGATAGTAGTGAATAATCATTAGAGGTTTTAAATAATTTAGGATTTTTAGAGGGTTCCTCATGAGTAATAATAATACTTCTTTTAATTCAAATAATAATTCAAAGAAAAACTCCTCTGATTCTACCATTAATGAAGAAAAAACATTTCACACTCAACATCAACAAGTTGTGGTTCATGTAAAGCTAAAATGCCAAGGATGCGGTTCTATGGTTAATTTGAAACGTGCCCTAAAGGATCGTTGGGGGATGTGTGAAATATGTGGTTCTTTCATGTGCAAGACATGTCAAGTAGATTATGCTACTTATTCAGAAAATGTTTGTCCTGGTTCACGAATAATGGAGCATCATCAAGTACAGATCTCCCAAATTCCTCTTGATAAGATACTTGAGTTTGTTAGAGATATGCCTGAGCAATTAGAGACAAACCCCGTTTTCAGAGCATTTTATGAAGATTTTAGTAAAATAGCAGATCCTTTTGGAGAGGTCATATATGAGTTTACTCCAATGACTCGTATACGTAATAAATATGAAGAGCAGTGGTTAAAACTTAAAAATATTATTATTCAAAAAACAAGAAATGATGTTATTAAGTATTAATAAAAGTAATCATAATTAAGTATCTGAACCGATTATTTTTGTATTATATTGAGGTTTCAAAAACGTAATATAGGAATCTGTAAAGCTCTTTTTAGTAATAACAACTTCCAGAGTGTAATCTGTTTATTATTGAGTGTGGATAAAATGAAAAAAGAGAGCTTTCTAGATTTATACAAAACAGTCATTAAAAAAAATCTTTGTAGTGCTTGTGGAAGTTGTGTTATCTCATGCCCACTTGACCTTTTAGACTTTAGAGAACAAGTTTTTTTCAATACAAAAGAAAGAGAAACAAGAGTAGAAAAAGAACAATTGAATAAAGTAATGGAAAAATGCATAAGTTGTGGGAAATGCTATGAAGGATGCCCTAAAATTGATTTTAATCTGGAACACGCTGAAAAAAACTTGTTTGGAGAAGTAAAATATGATGCATTAGGTAACGTTTTAGAAGCGTTCTCAGGGCAAGCTATCGATCCTTATTTAGTCAATAACAGTCAGAGCGGTGGACTTGTTACTGCTCTTCTTAAATATGGTTTAGAAGAAGAAATCTTTGATGCGGCGATCGTCGCGGGACATGATGACGCTAATCCCTGGAAGCCAGTTCCAATTATAGTTACTAAAAATAATATTCAACTTTTAAATGATACGCAAAAAACAAAATATTTTCCGTCATCAATGCTCATCGGATTGGATAAAGCAATAAAAGAATATCATTATAAGAATATTGCAATAACTCTTATTCCTTGTCAGTTACATGGATTATATACTCTTAAAAGTAAAGATCTTTATCGAGCATTTAATAATGTAAATATCTTTACTTTTGGTCTCTTCTGTTTTGGAACATATTGGGAACATGACTTCATGGAATGGCTCCATAAAAAACATAAAATTAATGAGGAAAATATTGAAAAATTAAACTTAGACAGAAAAACTTTCACAATTAAACTTAAAGATGGAAATGATATTTCTGGAGAACGAAAAAAAATTACTAAGTTTATGCTCCATAGTTGTAAGTTCTGTTCAGATTTTACAAATGTATTGGCTGACGTTTCTATTGGTGCAACTGCTTCACCAGACAATTGGTCTACATTACTCGTAAGAAAAAAAGAAGCATTAAATTTTGTTCAAGCCGCCAAAGAAGCAGGATATATAAAACTGAAGCCTCTTGACACTGAAAAGATGCAGGAAATATATGACCTGTCTGTTTTGAAATTTAAATATCACGTGGATACATATTCACTAAAAGTTGATGATAAAAAGTTATCAAAATTAGTACCTGACAATATCAATATAGATACTACTGCCTCTGCACATGTTATGTACTTACAAATAAATACCCTTTCAGGATTATCAATTTATTCTACTGGTGAACCCATAACAAAAGAACAAGGCAATGAAGATCTTTTTGGGGGATTCGCTACGTCTGTGTTATTATTTTCAAGAACACTTACTGATGGAAAAGCTGGTCTAACAAAACTAGAAATGGGACCTTTTACTATAATAATTGAATATAGTAAACATTTTTATGCTCTGGCGATTGTGTTAGAAGATAATGACATAGTACGACAAAAACTTAAGAATATTCTCAATAAAATTGAAGAAATATGTAATAATCTTGTAGAATATGGCGCAGTGGATATGAATGAAGAAAAAATGAAAATTATTGACCATCTTGTTAAAAGTGAAATAACTATACTATCTTAAATTTGAAATGATGCTTTTTATCGAATTTTTAAAAAAATTCATTTTTAAGACAGTAAAATGTAGCAATTATTGGTTTTCCAATAATTAGATTTTTATAGGCATAAAATTGATAGGCAATGTTTTTATAAATAATAAAAAAGGATTATGAAATAATGTCGTTGTTATACAATGTCATTTTTAAACAAAAATCAACGAGCACTCATCATAAAATTGCTCTTGATGCTTTGAGACATTTAAAAAATCCCAATGCGGATCGATGGTTCAATTTGTTTCTGAAATACAATGACACGTATCTTGTAGGTGCCAAAGATCCTGACAAGAGATTTCACGACTTTAAAAATCATGTATTACACACTGATGAAGGATACTGGGGAGGTGCTACAATCGCGGCTACTCAATACTACAACAAACTTGTTAGTTTGTTAAGAGAACAAAACTGGGAAAAAGCAATCTATGCTGCAGGCGTATTAAGTCACTATTTCTCAGATCCTGTTCAACCATTACACACAGGACAAGAAGAAGCAGAAGGAAAAATACATAAAGTATTCGAGTGGGCAATTTCAAAAAGCTATGATGATTTACAAGAAATTTTAGAAACCAAATTTGGGGGATATCCTGAAATTTTGACTCCGAGTGGTGAAAAATGGTTAGAAACTATGATTAAAAATGGAGCCAGCCTTTCTCATCAATATTATTATACAATCTTAGATCATTATGATTTTGAGAAAGGAGTTAAAAATCCGATTGATGGAATGGATGAAACACTGAACAATATTATTTCTCAATTGATAGGATATGCCGTTTCGGGGTTTGCAGCAGTATTAGACCGCGCATTTGAAGAAGCAAATGTTATTCCCCCAAAACCTAGTTTAACTATTAGGGGCTACTTAGCAACATTAAAAATACCAATTTACTGGATACTAAGAAAACTTGCGGATAATGAAGAAAAAAAGATAGTAAAAGCAATTTATGAAGAAGTACAACAAAAGGGCAAAGCAATAGAAAGTTTGCCTCTTGATGATAAAGAAGTTAGGGCCCTGCATGCAAAAGAGGTATTAAAAATTTCTTTAGATGAGCTTGACAAAATACCTCCAAAACCTACAGGCACTAAACACGGGGTAAAAGAACAAATTATGCATCCCCTGGAAAAAATAAAAGAACCTCAAGAACTTCTAAAAAAAGAAAAACCACAACAACCAGATAAAACTGAAGAAATTTTTCCTGTTGACGAAACAGAAAAACAAATCGTTGAAAATGAAATACAGACAACTACTTCAGAAACGTCATCAGAAAAAACAGCCGGTAAAACATTAAGATGGTATCTAGAATTAGATGATACTGTGGAAAAAGCGCCATCCATCGGAAAGAAAACTGCATCATACTTGAAAAAAGCAGGTATACTAACAATTAAGGACTTGTTA
>JAMOVR010000036.1 GCA_027061945.1 Candidatus Heimdallarchaeota archaeon | reverse complement strand
AAGCACCAATATCATTCATTCTTAAAATTTTACCAGTTGCCCGTCCAATCTGATCTGGGGAGGCATCACCAGCTAACGCCAATAGACTGGGCCATATTGCAGACATACCAATCCCAATAAAAAAAGTAGCCAAAAGCACGAAATGCCAAGTAGGTCCTAAAAATAAGAGTAAACAAGCTGTAGCGTACATCATAAAGCCAAAACGGATTAGAGAAACACGTCCATAACTATCACTAAGTTTTCCTAAGGGGACTCGGAACAATATCTGGGTATAATTTCTAACGGCTAAAATTATTCCGATTATTGTAGCCGGAGCTGCTAAAGATTTTGCATGTAAACCCAGGTACGGACTGATCATTAAAGAAGTCATTGAGCCAAGTGCTGCTGCAATCCCTGCCCCAAGTAACAACGAACTGGAACTATTATCTGACTTTAAATCAGTATTCACATTTTCAAATTAAATATACTCATCTTAATAATTGATTGGTAATGCAAAAAAGAAGTAAAGTAATTTTAGGAAAGAGAAAAATATTGATTTCAATGGGTTTTATCTTCAATAATTTGGCCATCTTGCATTCTTAAGAATCTTACTCCTGGCCGAATAAGACTCTCATCATGAGTGACTAGTACCATTGTTTTTCCATATTCTTTATTTAACTTTATAAATAAATCCATTATCTGAGCACCAGTTTCAGAATCCAAATCACCTGTAGGTTCATCTCCAAGAAGTATTTCAGGATCTGGAGCCAAAGCACGGGCAATGCCAACTCTCTGTTTTTCCCCACCACTTAGTTCATAAGGCCAATGAGTTTTACGATGCTCAATTCCAACTACTTTGAGCATTTCTAATGCCCTTTGACGACGTTTTTTCTTTGGTTCTCCAGCAATAAACAACGGTAGTTCTACATTTTCGAGAGCTGATAGTGCTTCATGAAGATTAAAGAACTGGAATATAATGCCTATGTTTTTTCTTCTGAACTTCGCAAGTTCGTCTTCACCCATTTTTGTGATTTGTTTACCATTAACCCAAATATCTCCTTCATCCACGTTGATTAGTCCAGACAACGCTGCCAGTAATGTTGACTTTCCAGAACCGCTTTTTCCTAAAATAAGTACAAATTCTCCTTTCTCAACTTCAAAATTAACATTATCTAAAGCTTTAATAACCGTATTTCCACTTGGATACGTTTTTGTAACGTTTTTAACTACTATTACTTTATTACTCTCCATTTTATTTTCACCTTTAATTTTTGTTTAATATTGAGATTACTCTTTTCTAAAGATTTCATCAGGTTTAAGTCTAATCATCAACATGATTGGTATGAAACTAGATAGAGCAGTTAACATAAATACCGAGGAATAGAACGCTTTTTCTAACAATATGCTTTTAACTTGTATTATCGGTGGGTATTGAGAAAAGAAACCACTATTATGGACTAAATCTATAAACATCGGGGCAAAAAGAGTGCCAACAAAATATCCAGTAGTTACAGATATCAACGCAATGTAGAATGTTTCAGACATAAAAAGCCTTATTAATTGCGTTTTGACCATCCCCAGTACTTTAAGTAAAGAAATTTCATCTTTTCTAGTATTTACATTAGCAACTCCAAACAATAACATACCTGTAAATACAATAATTAACAATATGACTAATCCTGACCGTGCCATATAAGGCATTGCCATGTCTAATGCAACATCTTTTGAAGAAAGACCAATACTACTGACAGTGTATACTATAGGATCTCCTACAAGACTAGTTTCAATTCTTAGTTTCGAAGCGAGACTGTCGAGGTTCGCAGTTGGAGATGTCTTTACCAATAAGAATAAGTCAAATCGAGAGATATACATACTACTAATAGAATGAAAAATTTCTAACGTTCGATTAATGTTAGTAACGATTCTAAATCCTAGCTCCGTATATTTTTGTTTTAAAAGTATTGGCCAATAATCAAAAGTTAGTTTTGTGTTAAAGATGTAAGTATCGTATTTAGAACGGTTAATGCGATCTAAAGCAGTTAAATTAGCAAAATCATTAGTCATTATTTTTTTATCATTAGACCATATAATTGCATTTGATTGATTTTCTAAGAGATAGTCCTTGAGTTGTTCGGTGGGATATGATGTGAAATCTGACCTAAAAAATGCCGCATCAAAGAAATGCTCGGGGTCAACGCCGAGTATTCTAAAAGTAATGTAATCACCTAACTCGTTTTTGACTTTAACTTCTATCAAGATACCCCCTGCTAGAGCTTCAATGTCATTTGTTTTATTAACAATTGAATAGTCAGTTCCATTCCATGACTTATCAGATAAGGAGGAAACACGAATATCAGATCCTACAATATAGTGAACTTGGTCATTATAAGCAGTATTTAATGTTGGGGGAATAATTACTAGTAATAATGCAAACAAAGAGCTCAACATTAGAATCGCTGCAATTTGAGACGTTTTTTCTTTTCTTAATCGAATACTTCTAAGTCCCATACCAGAGATAGACCCAATTAAATTAAACAAAAACTTGGCAATAATATTTGTAAATGGGATGAAGAAACGATAAAAAGTCATTGTCCCACCTAAAAACAATAACAATATTACTAATGGGGAAAAAATTAAAACAAACCCTTCAGTATTCACATACGAAGAGTGATAACTACTTAATATTTTAAGACCTACTAAACCAAGCAAACCAAGTAATAGTAAAAACAAGTCTAAGAAATATTTTCTCCAGAAAGGAACAGATGTGACTTCTAATTGCTCTGCTTGCTCCACGTCAATTTCTGAGAGATAACGAATTTTATTCCATGTCGTATCAAGAGAAAGAATTATCGAGAACAACAAAGAAGATAACCAAAGTTTCGATGTTTTAAATGCGGGCAATGCGTATTTTACTAGACTAAGACTGGAAAGCAACAAAAAGATAACTAAAATAGCTCCAGCCAATAGGATTCCTAAGAGATAAGCGCCTAATCCTGTAAATAATGCTTCAATTGTTAACGCACCTTTTAATTGCTGAGAAGATACACCTCTAGATTTAAACATTGCAATTAGCTTCTTTCTTTTTTGTTCAGCAATGTTTAAAGCAAAACTAGCCAAAAAAATACCCACAATAACAATTGGTATTAAAAACAGCATTAATATCGCACGAACTTGAGTAATAATAGATCCTAATGCATTTAACTGATCCTGTATTGGAGACTGTGCGGTATTTAATTGATATTCAGGATAAGGTCCCTCAAGATCTGTACTATGAAGCATTATTTCGTTTCCTAAACTACCAATCTTCTTAGAGAACGTAATAATATCTGGTTCACTTTGCCAGTCAAAGTAATAGGAACAAATAATTTTTTGTGCAACTGTATCTTCGTATACTTTTCTATAAGCATCAATATGTTCAAAAGGGACAACATAAATGATAGGAGGAACATCGCCTATCCCGTAAGGCAAAAATGAAGAACGCGAAGCACTATTGATGATTTTATAACCACTTACGTTCCAGAAACCATACATTTTTTCTTCGTTACCCCATTGGTTTTTCCAAATAGACTGCACGTTAATGCTTTTACCTAAGAACCATTCTGGTTGTCTGTCTGGTAATTCATATGGATATACTATTGCTAAAACAGAAGAATTATCTCGGGGATATATTCCATTATAATCCGTTCCCCAAATATCTTCCATTAATTCTTTACTCATTCCAATCATTATAGACTCATATGTGCCATAGTTGTCTTTTGTATATAATGGTCCCATCAGCGCAACTGTGTATTGCCGTAAAATTCTAGTGTGTATCCCTACTTGAGTTTTATAAGCTTTAACCATCTCATCAATTCTATTTGCTGCCTCAGGCGTAATCTGGCGGTAATAGACTTTTTCAGGCGGTAACGAAGGAGGGGAATATGCATTAACTACTAATGTAGGTAAATCGTATTTATCTGAATTAATAACCACATATTGCCTCTGGACACCTTCAGAAATAATGACTGCTTGACTAATAGAAGCTACAGCGATTGTCAGTGTAATTATCGATAATATAACATATTTTTTGTTTACTTTGAACATTTCTTTTGAAATCCCTAAAGAATGTTTAGTGGCTCTAAATGCATTTAAAGGATTCAAATATTTTATGTTCTTTTTACTGGCCAGAAAACCAGTGAATAATAATATACTTGCTATTCCAAGTAATACCCATACTGATTTTAAGATAAAATCAATTGGTATTAAATAATAAAGAACTAGTACGTTACCCGCAATTAACAAAGTGGTAAGTCCCCTGCTAATATTTTTTTTGAAAATCATGGATCAATTTCACTCCTTGCAATTTATTTAATAAATTAATTTGAACAAATAACATTACACTACATTTCATTTAATCCGCTGGTTCAACTATTAGCTTACCATTCTCAACCCTTATTCTGACATGATTTTTTATATTCGCCTGTTTGAGAAAATGCTTAGGGATTCTCATATTTCCAAACTGGTCAACATAAATTAGCTCTTCTCTTTCTGGTGGAGCTTCTATATCCATTTTTAGGACTTCATGCCTGTTTTTAGCTTGACGAATACCACTTATCATGCCATCTAATATTCTAAACGCTCGATCAGATCTTTGTTCAAATCTCATATCGTGTGTAACAACTACAATAGTCTTGTTATACTCTTGATTTAACTCTCGCATGAAAGAGATAATTTCCATAGTAGTATGAGTATCTAATTCTCCAGTAGGTTCGTCGGCCAAAACTACTTTCGGGTCATTTGCTAATGCAACAGCTAGACTTACTCTTTGGGCTTCTCCACCACTTAACTGATGTAACTTATGAGAAGCACGATCTGATAAACCAACTTTCCTAAGGAGTTCTAATGCTCTCTTTCTTCTTTGTTCTCTAGGGAACCCTGCAATTTTCATTGGTAATTCAATATTTTCAAGTGCTGTTAATACAGGTAGAAGATTTTTTTCAGGAAATTGCCATAAAAAACCAACATCATATCTACGGTATTCTGTGAGATGTTCTTCAGGTAATTGATCTACTCTTTTGTCACCGACAATAATTGAACCACTAGAAGGGCGATCAAGACCTCCTAAAAGCTTCAGCAAGGTGCTTTTTCCAGCGCCAGAGGGTCCAATTATACAGACCAATTCCCCTTCTTTAATAGTCAATTCTACGCCTCTTAGGGCAGGAATTTGTAGCCCAGTTCGAGGTTCCTCATAAATTTTAATTACATCATGCATTTGAATGAACGTCATTTTATTCCACCTTCATTATGTCTCCTGTTTTTGCATTTGCTAGTTTTTGTGCAGGCCAGACAGCAGCAATTAGACCACTAAAAATAAATGCCAATAATAACTTGAATATTTCTTCAACTGGAATAACGGAGGGAAAAGGAGGAAGACCTCCTGCTAAGCCAGGTAATGATAGTACAGACATCACTGTTTTTGATGCAAATATACCAAAAATAGTTCCAAGGGAAAGACTAAACATTAAAATAAACAAAATCTCTGTCAAGAACATTACAAGTAACTGAGATTTAAGCATCCCCAGAGCTTTATAAAGACCTATTTCTCTTTTACGACTTGCAATAGTAAGAGAAGCAAACATTGCAACTGCAATTAGAGCTTGGATTAACATAACCACATAACCCATTTTTACTATTTTTGGAACCGTAGCCAAAACTGCTCGACTTCCTTGGGATTGAGTCGTATCTAAAATTGTTTCGACTCTTGGAGAAGAAAAATACGGTGCTACTGTGTTTAATAAGTTTTGTCCCACTTTTTCAATGGAATAGCCAGGTTTAGCTTTAGCAATCAAATACGGATCAGAACGGTCAAGCATAGTAGGCATGATGACGTCTAGAATACTATATATTGCATTTAAAGGAACTACCATTCTAAAACCGCTTTCTTGTTTCACAGTATCTATTAGTAACGGCCAATAATCAAATTGTCCTGTAATTTTGAAAACAAAGTCTCTGCTAAGAGTAACTTGATGTTTATCTGTAAGGGTGAACGTTTGAGAACGGCCGGGTGAAAGGAGTTTTTCATTAGCATCTGAAGACCAAATAAGTGCGGGGAAAACGCGATGAGTTGGGTCTAAGGGTTTAAGTAATGAGCTTAAATCCTCTTTATTGAAGTCTAAGAACGAATTTTCAATATATGCCGCTTTTAGGAAAGTTTTAGTATCTATACCTATTAATCGAACTTTTTGAGAAACAGAACTAGTAGCCAAATAAATCTCAAATTCTATTATGTAGACACCAGTGACTGCTTCGTACCCCTCATCTCCATGGAGAAAAGAAAAATCACTTGCATTCCAGTTAGATAGCTGACTGACCTGGATTTCACCGCCCAGATTATACAACAATTGCCTTTCAGCGCCAACCTGTAAGCTAAAAGGTACTATTACTAAAAACACACCGATAAGTGTAGTTAATAATAGTACACTTGCAAGGCCAGAAGCCGTTTCTCTGCGTAAATGTAAGTTCTTCAAAGAAAAAGAGGGGAGATTTCCCAATTTAATCCAGCTCCAGTCACCAACACTTTTTGAAAGTGGACCAAAATATCTAGAAACTGCTAATACTGAACCGACACTAATACCAATTAGTGTTACGGGGGAAATAACTAACATTAATATTGTTTGTAATTGAGAAGGTTGTCTGGATTTCAATACCTCTAAAATAATTAAACCTAATATTCCTAACAGCAACATAAAAACGTCCACATAATATTTTTTCCAGCCTGTAATTTCTTGTTCTACTGGTTCTTCAGCTTCACTAATGGATAATGGAGATAAAGTAAGAATCTCATTAAGGTTCAAGTCATAGCCGATAACTATCGAGAAAAATAAAACAGGAAATACAATCCCTTTAAAGTTATAAATTAACTCTGAAAAAGTGAAAGTATGTTTTATTCCTAAGAATTTTATCATAAATGGTGTTGAACCATAAGCTAGCAATATTCCTAAAATAAAACCTATTAATGAGGAAAACAAGATTTCTAATGATAGAGAAGTAGCTACTTGAGTAGTTGATGCACCTCTTGATTTTAAGATAGCTATAAATTTTCTTTTTCTATTTTCTATTAGTCCAAAAGAATACAACGCTAAAAATAAGGCACCTCCAATCATTGGTAATATAAAAATTAAGATAATAAATTGTACTGCAATTAAGAACTCCGATATTGTGTAAAGAGCACCACCAACAGGGGAAACTGAACTTGATATGTAATAATAATCAATACCCTTGGTTGCTTCTTTACCATGTAAGAGAACGTAATCTGCTAACTGCCCTAATTTTTCAACAATATTATTGGCATTTAAAACATCCCAGTGATGATAAAAAGAAGTAATTAAGATAGATTGAAAACCATAAGAAAATTGTGCCCGAATCACGTCAAATAATGAAATATCATAAATAAGATTAATTCCTCCTGCAAAACCAAAATTATGTGGTAGTTCTAAACTAATGTCATTGTCCATTTCCTTAACATTGATAATCCTAATTGGCACTTTCAACAGCAATTGATTTGAACCATTTACATCAATGAACTTGTAATTATAATACAAAGTATAAGGTTGATTGGATAATAAATTTATATGATCAGAAAATGCTTGGGGATATATTACTGCTACAAATTCAGAAGAATTTTTATTTATTAAAGAACCAACTTCAGAACCCCATAATTCAGAAGCAGTATTCGCTTCTACACCGATTAAAGTAACAGGCATTAACGTGTTATTCACAAGAATCTGTAATCCTGTTGTTTTTATTGCCTCAACTGTTCGGAATGGTTTTGATAATCCATATTCTAAACTTGCTCGGTATACAAGCTCTTTGACTCCTCCTCTAACTATTGAAGTAGAGTTTGTAGGTGGTGGTGTTGTTAAATCAGAGTAAGGAGCGATGGTAGTACTTACTGACAATGTAGGAGTAAATTGTGGATTAATTCTTTCGTAAACATAATCTTGCTGAATTCCTTGTGCAACAATAAATGATTGACTCAACGTAGCAATTGCAATCATTAACCCTAACATTGTAAGAAATGTAAATCTAATATTTAATCGGATATATCTACGGGCAAATCCAAGTGTATCTACAACTCTCGCTAGAGGAGATACCTTAACTGTCCTTTTCTTCCGGGACATTAAAGCTTGTATTCCTCCAGTAATTAAGAAAAATAAACTAATCGCAAAAATAACGAGAGCCGCGTAAAGTATTGCATTAATCGGTATAAATAACCAGACCATGAAAATATTTGTAGCTAAGAGGAATATCTTAATACCAAGTCCTAAACCTCTATTATGAGTCTCTTTTTCGCTCTCCATGTACAGCTCCGTTGTAACCCACAACTCATACCTTTTTAAGCCCTATTGCTAGTATGAAACAAAAATGATCACATTCAAGACTGAAACAACGAAAAAAATTTGAAACGTTTTAAAAGAGTATCGCAGAAAAATGCAAATTGATTTTTTCAAGGTCTAGGGTTCTTCTCAAACTATCGCTCCAATCATCACTTACATCCAATTTAATCTGTTTCCAGACCTCTAGGGTTCTTCTCAAACCAAAAACGGCACCGTGTCCTTAAAAGAAGACTTTACTTACGTTTCCAGACCTATAGGGTTCTTCTCAAACAGTTATCCAGAAACCACATACATAGAAACCAATAGGAATTTCCAGACCTCTAGGGTTCTTCTCAAACATTTCAAATCCATGTGTGTTTAATTCTTCGATGATATTTCCAGACCTCTAGGGTTCTTCTCAAACTGGGCTTTCGATAGTTCCGTGAATGCATGGGTTTTGATTTCCAGACCTCTAGGGTTCTTCTCAAACATTATAAATCACAGAAACATAATGTCTCTGCACTTTATTTCCAGACCTCTAGGGTTCTTCTCAAACCACACCTGCAATGTTCTGGTCGTACATGTTGGAATTTCCAGACCTCTAGGGTTCTTCTCAAACTATTTAATAATGGATGATGATCTATACGTTAAAATTATTTCCAGACCTCTAGGGTTCTTCTCAAACGCAGAAACGATCCTGTTCCTTATGATGTCTCAAGAAATTTCCAGACCTCTAGGGTTCTTCTCAAACGCAGAAACGATCCTGTTCCTTATGATGTCTCAAGAAATTTCCAGACCTCTAGGGTTCTTCTCAAACTTTTAAAAATCTAAGTGCTTGTCGATCGCTCTTTTTCTATTTCCAGACCTCTAGGGTTCTTCTCAAACCCGTTGTTGTTTTTGTTGTTTTTTGTGGTTTTGAGCTTTGTTATGGGGGGAGGGGGTCGCAGACCTCTAATAGGGGTGTCACTTTATATACCTCATAGTCAGATATAAAATAATTACTAATGTTATAAAAACTTAGATTTAAAACGAAACTTATCTTTAGCTTACTAATCACAGAACAGAAGTGATTTTGGGTGTAGCTTTCTCTATGGAGCAAAAAGCTCCTTGCTAATTAGGGTGTAACTCGTAGAGAAGCAATGTCCTTCGAAAAAATTAAATTTTAGAAATTATTCTATTCCGGTTATAATTTTGTTTTAAAAAAACGATAAAGAAGCATTTGTAATTCGTTAGTCTTAACTTCTAATATTTGTTGTTGAAGTTCTTTGGGAAAATATTGTAGGTTTCTTTTTTCTTTTATCCTACGGTCGATTATTACTAATGCAGCACGATCTGTTTCTTTCCTTTGGGCTCTACCTAATGATTGTACTAATTTAGCTATTGCAGGAACCCTATTGGCGTAGTCCCATCCTTTTCCTCCAAATCTTTTTTTGCAGAATTCAGTATACGCTTGCTGTAATTGGTTTGGCGGTGGGAACTGTATTCCCATTACTACAACTAAATCTAACATCGATCCTAATTCATTCACAAATTCAATTCCTTCAGAATATCTACCCCCTTGAACAGCAACAAAAGCAGCATTTTTATTATTTTTTTCAAGAAACCATTTAACTTCGTCAGGATTAGTTTTTGACGTAGTGTAAAAAATTTTTCTTTTTGTTCTTATTTGTTCAACCAGTTTAGCAAGTTGATAACTTCTAGAATAGATTCCTACGGTTTTAGCAGGACTTTCTAAAGCGGCTTTAATTGCTTCTTTTATTTTTCTCTGTTTTTCATTTGGTCGTGATAGATCGTGTTTTCCTGCTATATCCACATCAGATAGATAGCATATCAATCTATTTTCTGAAGGAAATACTGGGGGTAATTCTAATGTTTTTGGTTTCCTATTTTTTAATCCTAATATATCGATATAATATGATAATGGTGTTAATGTTGCACTCATTAAAATAGATGCGTAAGTCTTCGAAAAAATTAACTGGCTTAGTAATGTGGGATCGAAGCATTCTATTATGAATTTTACTTTTTCTCCGTATTTAGATAAGGAAACTGCAAATTCTTCTTTAACACCATTGTCATTATTATCTATCGCTATTTTTTCTAAATATTCTAAAAACTTCAAAACTTTCTGAATAGAAGATTCATTTTCTTCATCTAAAGTTGCTATGGTCTTTGAGATCCCTGTTGTTTTTCCTGGTAACTGTTCTGTGTTTTCTATTTTTCCTGCGTATTCCCCAACAATGTATAGTTCTTTTTTTCCTTTTTTTAAGAGGTCTTTAGAAAATATTTTGAGAGGATTTTTTATTACGCTTCCATCTGGTTGAGATTGGTAAAACATGAATAAGTCCCTTACTTTTTCAAGCAAATCCATTCCAGCTGATCGTTTGCATTTTGAACAATAACGAACATCGATTCTTTTGTCTTTATTTCCTTCTAACATTCCTAAAGGTTCTCCACAACTAGGGCACTTAGTGTCGACACTAGCTGCTTGATCAAAAGCATATCTGGCGTACTGCCTAAATTCACCTATTGCTTTGTTAAGGTCACTTAAAGAGAGGTCGTATCTCATTGAAGCTCTTATAAAATCAGGTAAGTTATGTGCTTCATCAACTATTAGAATTAAATCTTCAAGAGATGCATTTATTATTTGTAAAAAATTCTCATGTATATTTGGATGAAATAGATATCCATATGTTCCTATTATTACATTAGATGTAGTAGCATGTTTTTTCATTATCTCATAAGGACATAAGTCATAA
This sequence comes from Candidatus Heimdallarchaeota archaeon, assembly GCA_027061945.1. Lineage (GTDB taxonomy): Archaea > Asgardarchaeota > Heimdallarchaeia > Heimdallarchaeales > JAJRWK01 > JAJRWK01. Next base: position 4,918 of record JAMOVR010000036.1, on the reverse strand, counting down.
GTCAATCCATCTTCTACTGATTGCTTAACCGAATATGCAGTATTTGCCCTCAATTCAACTACTCTTTTTAATTGTTCGCTTGGTTTCCCGTTTTTAATACTATTATTATAATAAGAGCATTCTTTTGTTGCTCTTGCGATCGCACAATTAGCTAAAAACGCCGTGTATGGCATATCATGCCAGTTTCCTTGTCTGTCTCGATATTGTTTAACATCATTTTTTATACAGAATGACTGTTTTGACTGAAGTACGGACGCTTGTATTTTTACTCCCACCCCTACTTTTTGCTTAATTCTCCCAATCTCTTCCAAAAAGCGTTCTGCTTGAGTTACTCGATTAACTAAGACAACAATTCTTTTTCCTTTTTTTAAGGCGAGATAAATCGCAGGAACTAATGCATTTATAGATTTCCCAGAACCGGTTGGAGCGTGAACTAAGACCATCCCTCCTTTTCCGTTATTTTCAATAGCTTTGGCTATTTCCTGGATTGCTCGTGTTTGAGAGGGCCTTGGTTTTGAATATGGGAATAATTGCCATAACGAAGGAAGCATTCGTTTTTTGTTTCAATGATAGACACTATAACATTAACGAAAGAAAACAAAACTTTGTTCTGAAAACAAAAATAGTCAAGTTTTATATTATTTTTAATTGTAAGATATATAGGTTGATTCTTATTAAGCTAAGTATTTTTTTTAACTAACAAACAAATTATTTTTGTTTATTTTATGAGTAAACAAGGTAATTCTTTTTATTATTCGTATATTTTGACTTTTTTGTATGAATTCTTTTGATCCTATGATAGTTGTACATGGTGGTGCAGGAAATATTCCTTCTAATTATGAAGAACAATATAATGAAGGAGTTTTGGAAGCTGTAAGAACAGGTTGGAAAAAATTAGACGATACGAATAATGCATTAGAAGCGGTCGTTGAAGCAGTAAAATCTATGGAAGATAACCCCACCTTTAATGCAGGGTATGGTTCTACATTAACAATAAAAGGAACAGTAGAAATGGATGCTTTGGTTATTGATGGTTCTTCTTTGCGAATGGGTGGAGTAATGAGAGTTTCCAAAGTAAAAAATCCAATTGTACTTAGTAAAGCGATTCTCGAAGAAAACCATCATGTGTTATATGCTGGTGAAGGCGCACACATGATAGCTCAAGAATTAGGGTTTGAGTTAATAGACCCAGAACAATTAATTACCCCCAGATCTCGAGATCTATTAGAAAAATACATCAAGAAATTAGAAGAAGAAAATAAGAACAAGAAATTAGCTGGTAAAACTGGTACTGTAGGTGCGGTAGCAATTGACTCTAAAGGAAGACTGGCAGCAGCTACCTCTACCGGCGGTATCAGAGGAAAAAAAATTGGTAGAGTTGGAGACACACCCATCCCTGGTGCTGGAACATGGGCTGATGATATCATGGCCTTTAGTGCCACAGGCGTAGGAGAATGGATCATTCGTAGCACACTGGGTTTAAGAACAAAAACGTATTTGTTATCAAGTAAAACTACAGAGATCGCATTAATGCGCGCACTTGAAGACATGAAACACTTAGTTAATGGTACAGCAGGAGCAATAATAATTACTAAAGAAAAAGGTTGGGCAGCGATTCATACGACAAAAAACATGGCCTGGGCAAAGAAGTCTGCTGACGGTGAACTTAGCTTTCTAAAATAAAAAGAAACTATTAAGGCGTTAAATAAACTAAATTTGCTTATTTCCTGTTTTTAATTTTTAAAAACAATTTTTTTATAAATAATGAGATTAGTTAATTTTATCGCTGGTCTCCCTAATAAAATAAATTATAAAAATGGTAGCCCCGGGGAGATTTGAACTCCCGTCACCGGATCCAAAGTCCGGTGTCCTTGGCCGCTAGACGACGGGGCTAAGGAACATTCTGATTTCTCTATTCTCCTACTGTTTTTTATGCTTAACGTTTGTATCTTAGTTAAGAATCTATAATTGACAAGATTAAGATAACAAAGTCAACGTAAATTCATAACTGTAATGTAGTATAATAAAATTATAAAATAAAAGATACGAAAACAAAAATAAAATTAATTAAAAAATATTTGGATTTTAAGTTATATTATCTATTTATTTCTTGAATATTTTTATTGAGGAGTAAGGAATCCGTATTTGAACTTCCTTACCTTCATATTCTTTATAGTTTTGCATTGCTAAGTTTAGTAAATGTTTACTATAAAGAGTAGTTGAAGGCTCAGAAGTGAGTTTAACACCAAACCGTACATACTCCCCTAACAAACGAGTATTAACCACCTTGCCTTTCAATATAATAGATTCCTTATTTTTTTGTTGCTCAATTTTTTGGAACATATCTGGTTTTTGAGTGTACAACATTGACTGCTCAACTATTTCCATAATGTCTATATCTGAATAACGAATCAACGCAACTAGTTCTTCTTTAACAGAAATCTTTTGATTTGTTTTTTCAAGTAAATTTTCTAAGGTTAGACCAGGTAAAAATTCTTTATTTTTATTGCTCCCGATATATATCTCATTATTTTCAGCAATCGAAGTAGCAACATAATAATTTTTAGGGTTATTGAATAATTCCTCAGGCGTAGCAACTTGCTCAATTCTTCCCTCATTCATAACAACTATTTTATCAGCAACAATCATTGCTTCTTCTAGTTCATGAGTGGCGTGAATGCAAGTAAGACCTAATGCTTTGACTATTTGCCTCATTTCTCGTCTCATCTGTTCCCGTATTTTAGCATCTAAAGCTCGATAGGGCTCATCTAGCAATAATATCTTTGCTTGTGCTACAGCAGCGCGTGCAATAGAAACTCGTTGTTGCATTCCTCCTGAGAGTTCATTTGGATATGCATCTTCTCTTCCTTCCAAATGCATCATTCTCAATAGCTCTAAAGCTTCTTTTGTTGCTTGTTCGATGTTCCCAGCCCTGACTTTTACTCCGAATAAAAGGTTTTCTAAGACCGTAAGATGAGGGAATAAATTATAGTCCTCAAATACGTAACCTACCATTCTATCTTCGGGAGGCATAAAAGTAATGTTTTTGTTCTCAAAAAAGATTTCTCCTGAATCTACTTTTTTCAAACCAGCAATGACATTTAGTAAAGAAGTCTTACCACTGTTTGTAGGACCCAATAATGCTATGTATTCCCCTTTTTTAATAGATAAGTTAACATGATCAAGATGAATTTCTCCTTTTCTCTGCACAAAAATGTCTTTGAGTTCTAAGTATGGCATTTCTTAATCCTCCGTCTTTTAAGTATTCAAGTAACAGACACGGCTTCCGCAAGGCCTTCTTTGGGGTATGGAAATACATTAATAGCTAAAGAAGGTACTTCGATATCTACTTTGTCTCCATGTTTAAAGGACTGTTGAGTATTTCGATTTTTTATTTCGATTAATTGATCATATTTTAGTCTAATAATTACTCGACGTTTTTCACCTACAAAACGGTCTTCTTCCACAATCCCACTGAAATAGTTTTCTCGAGATAACCCATCGGAAGGATATATTATTGGAAACTCTTTTCTTATTCCAATTACTACGCGGTCTCCAGGCAGGAATCCATGCGTTGGTTTTGTAACAGTGAAGATTTCACCGCTATATAACTCTATTTTTAAATATCCTTCTTGCTCGCTAGTAACAATTCCTTCAAAGAAATTAGCTTCACCTATAAAATTATTAACAAAAATCGTTTCAGGGTTAAATAGCAGATTTAATGGGGAATCAACTTGGAGGATCTCTCCTTTTTTCATTACACCTATCCGATCAGAAATTGCCATCGCTTCGCTTTGATCGTGTGTAACGTGTACTGCTGTTAATCCAAGTTTTTTTACTATTCCTCTTAATTCGTCTTGGAATTTTTCTCTTATCTGCTGGTCTAAAGCTCCCATAGGTTCATCTAGAAGTAAAGTTTTGGCACCACTTGCTAAAACACGAGCAATGCCAACTCTTTGTTTATCCGGTGCACTAAGACTTACAGCATACTCGTCTTCTTTTCCTTTCATTCCAACTAATTTCAGATAAGTTTCCACTAAGTCTTCCACTTCTTTTTCAGGAAAACCCTTAACTTCAGGACCATATGCTACATTTTCCCAAACTGTAAGATGTGGAAAAATCGCGAAGTTTTGAAAAACATATCCAATATTTCTTTGAGAAGGATGTAAATGATGTATTGGTCTTCCATTCCACAAGATCTCTCCTTCTGTAGGATTGATTAGACCTGCAATCATTCTGAGGGTAGTTGTTTTTCCACACCCAGAAGGTCCTAATAAAGAGAGGTATTCTCCATCATAAATTGTGAAAGTCAAATTTTTAACAGCAACAACTTCACCAAATCTTTTAGTTACATTTCTAAACTCTATTTCTGGCAATCTGATTCACCTCAACTACTAGTCAGTTTTCCCTTCTGGGCTCAAATAACGAAGAATCATTAACATTATGAAAGATAAAATTACCAAGATCGTGGCCGCAAAAGCAGCTGCTGGAAGTGCTTCTGCTTCTACTAAATCTACAATATATACTGGAATTGAACGAGTATTTCCCATTACTATGATTGTTGCACCAGTCTCAGACATGCTCCTTGTAAAAGTCATGATTGCACTTGCTAAAATACCTTTTTTCAAAATAGGAATGGTCACCCTACGGAAAACAGTTAAGTCTGAACCACCTAAAGTAGTACCCGCTTCTTGGTACATTGGAGGCAAGTTTTCAATATATGAAATCATTGGTCGAACTGTGAATGGATATGTGAACGTTAGGTGTGCTAACACAATCATCCATAAACCTGGACTAACCAATCCTAGACCTAAACCGCCCCATAAGTAAAAAACACTAAATCCTAATGCACTTGATGGGATTACTAGAGGTACATCAATTAGTGCATCTAATACTGTTCTCCATCGACCCCAATATG
>JAMOVR010000035.1 GCA_027061945.1 Candidatus Heimdallarchaeota archaeon | reverse complement strand
AGAATTAGATTAGTAAAAAATCCTTCTGAACAGATTCCGAAGAACGTTTTAAAAAAGAAAAAAATTATTTTTTTATGTAGCTCGATATTTTTAATTGAATAATGCTTTGACTTCTTGAGACAATTCAACAATATTTTCTCCAGTTGGGGTGTCAGTTACCTCGTAGTTTTTTATGTGGTGCATTGCAATTAAATCCTTTTTGAATGGTTCTAGTTTTGTTGGGATTGTAGCGAACTCTATTTCTTCTTTTAACGATTTTCCTTGCTCCTTCTTGTATCTCCAAAGTGCACTATTATAGCTGTTAAGTAACTCTGTTATTTCATTTATTTCTTCTTTTGTGGGCTTGATTTCTGGGAAACTTTCTGTATGAACTGTTTTACCCCATAGCTCTCGGAAGATATAATCCGTGATAAATGGAGTAATGGGTGCAAGTCCTTTCAAAGTGTTCTTTAAAATTTCATATAATGTTTTTCTTGCACCATTTGCTTGGGCATCTGTAAATAGTCCGTCTCTATTGTACGCACGGTTCTTCACCAACTCGACATAGTGTGCTGCGAAAACGTCCCATGTGAACGACCTTAACTCTCGTGCGGGTATGTGGAAGTTTAAATCATTATATCCCTTCATTGACTTTTCCCAAACATAGGCAAACATTTCCCTAATCCATTCATCCGTGGGCATATACTCAATTTCATCTTTTTCAGAAGGCTCGGGTAACATAGAAATAAATCGTGCTAAGTTGTAGAGCTTGTTAAGGAATTTGGCTGTCCCTGATAAACGATTTTCACTGAAACGAACGTCACTTCCATGGCTTGCCTCTAACGCACCAAATAGTCTTAGCGCATCCCCACCGTATTTTTCTAACATTGGTTCTGGTCGGACAATATTACCTTTAGACTTAGACATTTTTTCTCCAGTTTCTGAAACAACATGTCCACTTATCCATACATGATTAAATGCTGGCCGCTCATAAAGTTGGTGTACTCTTAGCATTGTGTAGTGAAGCCATGTCCGAACGATGTCTTTTCCTTGTGGTCTAATGTCTCCGATATAATCCCGCGTAGATATTAGTCTAGCAAAAAATTTCTCGTCTTTTTTGTTATGAGGATGCATTAAGGTGTAAATAACACTGATGCTACTGTCCATCCACGTATCAAATGTTCTTTTGTCTCCATCAAATTCAGTATGACCGCATTTCTGGCATTTATCAAATGGTGCAGGGTCTTTCCATGGTTGATAGTATTTACCAGCTTCTGGAACATGTGGTTCCCCACACTTTTTACAATACCAAACCGGAACCTCTGTTCCATAATATCTTCTTCGGCTTATTGGCCAGTCCATGTTTATTCGATCTAACCAGTCAAGCCAAATCTGCCGGGAATGATCGGGGTGGAAATTCATTTTTTTCGCATATTCTCTAAGAGTATCAACAAATTCAACTTGTTTCAAATAATATTCTTTCATTCCTATGAATTCTACCGGTTCTTTTGACCGGTCGCTGATTGGCTGTCTATACTTAACATCGTTTTTACCCCTAATTACTCCTAATTCTTCTAAGTCTTTGGCTATTGCTTTTCTGGCCTCTTTTATTTTCATTCCCTTGTATTTACCTGCATTCTCATTCATTGTTCCATCAGGACTAATTACATATTTTGGCTGTAATTCTAGTTCTCTGAAGATTCTGACATCTGTCATGTCTCCAAAGCTACAAATCATAACTAAACCCGAACCAAACTCCATGTCTGCTTGGGGATGAGCCATGATAGGAACTTCAATGTTAAATAACGGGATTTTAGCAGTTTTGCCTTCTAAATGTCGGTATCTCTCATCTTTTGGATTGAAAATCACTAGCCCTATCGCTGGAAGTAATTCTGGGCGAGTTGTGGAAATAACTATTTCTTCACCTGTTTCTTTAACGGTAAATGCAATATCATATAATGTGTGTATGCCTTCTTTGTAATCAATTTCTGCATCTGCGATTGTGGTCTGTAGTTTTGGATCCCAAATGTTTGGGCGATCATCTTCGTAAATAAGTCCTTTATTCCATAGCTCGATGAAAGTAGCTTGAGTCAATGCTCGATATTGCTCTTCATCTGTTTTATAGACCTCTTCCCATTCAAAGGAGTTACAGGAAAGCCCTAAGTCATAACAAACATCCAAAATTTTTCCACCGTATCTGTCAAGCAAGTCTTTACACATTTTTAGAAACTTTTCTCTTGGGACTTCATGCATGCGGACATTATTTTCTTTTTCTGCTTGGACTTCAATAGGCAAGCCATTACGATCTAATCCCATAGGAAAAAGGACTTCGTAACCTTTCATTCTCATGGTTCTAGCAATCATATCAATCTGCGAATAATGTATCGCACCACCCATATGCCATGGTGCATTAGTATATGGTGGCGGTGTGTCAATAGTGAATATTGGCTTTTTAGTATCTTTATCAAAACGAAAGAGTTTTTCTTCTTGCCATTTTTGGAAGATCTCAGGTTCTTTCCTACTAGCAACGTATTTTTTATCTTTTAGTCTAGGTTTAAACTCAGTCACTACTTATCAGTCCTCCTTTCAACACGGCTGTTTGAAAAAAGAAGTAAAAAATTCTGTTTATCGGTGTGTAATTAAATGGTATAAAAAACAACCAGCTCTGACTATACATGAGGGCATCAGAAAAGCTCTTCGTTCCGAGGCGGTACCTGGTATCGCCCCCTGAACCTCCTTGCTAACCTCACGTTAGTCTTCACCTACACATTAACTCCAACAAATAGTCAATAAATTTTTCGATTACTTCTTTTGCTGATAAAAAAGATTTTCTTTTAAAAAATTATGGATAAATAGTAGTATCTGTCTGTAATAAATATAATATCAATTCCAAAAACACCAAAGATAAGAGTGATTTAAATATGAGAGCAATTGTTTTAGAAAAGACAGGAAAACCAGAAGTATTGAAAGTAAAAGACGTACCTACGCCTGACATAACTAATCAAGACGAATTAATAGTAAAATTAAGTTATGCGGGTGTAAATTATGCGGATATTCTGTCCCGTAAAGGACAATATTCATGGGCCCCTAAAAGGCCCTATGTTCCAGGGTTGGAGGGTTATGGCATCATTGAAAAAGTAGGTAATAACGTTAAGAATTATCACCCTGGAGATAAAGTTATTGTTGTAGCAAGAAACGGGACGTACGCAGAATATATCAAAGTCACAGAAGAACAAATAATTCCTGCTGTAGATTTTTTTTCTCCAGAACAAAATGCGGCTTTTGCTGCATCATACATGACATCTATGGTTGGATTATATCAAATGGCCAGGGTACGACCCAGAGAAAAAATCTTAGTTCAAGCGGCAGCAGGTGCTTTAGGAATTGCTACTGTACAATTAGCAAAAGCAATGGGGCTAAAAGTTGCAGGAACTGCTAGCAGACCCGAAAAGATATCTTTTTTAAAAGAAAAATTAGAAATAGATCTCGCCATTAATTATGTGGAAAAAGACTTTAGAAAAGAAATAATGCAATGGACAAATAATAGAGGCGTAGACGTTGTGTTAGAGAGTGTAGGGGGAAAGGTGTTCAAGAATTCAATTGACTGTTTATCCCCTATGGGACGAATTGTTGTTGTAGGTGCCACAAGTATTAACTATAGCTTCTTGAACCCGTTTTCTTTGATAAAGGCTTGGAGAGACATCCCTAGAATTAACGTAATAAAGATGATTAGAAATAGCTATGGTGTCCTTGGTCTGCATTTAGGATGGCTGTTTACTAAAGATAAAGAAGAATTAATGCCAATAAAAGATCAACTCTTAAAGATAATAAAAAATAATAAAATAGCACCTGTTATTGACACAATATTCCCCTTAGAAAAAATAGCTGAAGCACATCGAAGAATAGAAACTCGAAAAAACATTGGAAAAATAATCATTAAAATTGGTTGATGTTTTT
>JAMOVR010000034.1 GCA_027061945.1 Candidatus Heimdallarchaeota archaeon | reverse complement strand
CACTAAGATGGTGGAGCCGAGCGGGATCGAAATTTTTTAAAACACACTGAAAATACTAAACTTTCAAAAACACCTCTCAAGTAGATACCCTAACTGATACCCTAGTTTTGTCATTTGGTTAAAAATTCCTAAACAAAGAACACACTATATCTTGTGGTTAAACCAGCTCCTGGGGGCCTCATATGCCACAAGATATAGTGTGTTCTTCAAGAATTTGTATCCTTGACCGAACCGCTGTCCATCAAAATTAATTCTTAATTTTTAAAAACGGCCCCAAAATGGCCTGTTTTTATCCCAAAATGACACGCAGGGATTATTGACTTCAGTTAAAATAGACTCCGAATTCTTCTCAAAAGGGGGTCGATCATGTCAGAGGTAATACTCCGACAAAAAGAAGTTTTAGAGATGCTTAAGGTTGATAGATCAACCCTGTATCGCTGGATTCAAAACAAAAGATTTCCAGCTCCCAAAAAGATAGGCCCCAGAGCGATTGGTTGGCCAGAGAGGAAAGTAAAGGCCTGGATGGATGCCAGGCCGGATGTGGAGTACAGGATATGAAATCACTCTTCTTCATCCAGAATGGGTTTAAGAAACCTTACTATTCTCTGCATTCTTTTGTCTTTTACGGCCTCAAGGATATCTCTAGGGATTTTAGCTTTTTGAGTGCCCATATCCATGGGTATTTCAACATATTCATCTTCAAAGAACCAACTCACAGGTACACCAAACAAATTAGAAAGCTTTTGAAAAGATTTCCTGCTTGGAACAGCAATTCCTTTTTCCCAACGATAAACAGTTTGAACCCCAACCCCTATAAGATCCGCCAACTTTTGTTGGGAAAGGTGAAATTCGAGTCTTTTCTTTTTGATTTTTCTGCCAGGATTCATAGTCCTATCTTGACAGAAAAAAAAATCATTTATAATGTCACATTATGATAATAAAATTATCATCAAAAAATGACTATATTTTCATACCTTTTAAACTAGACATAAAGGTTTAGAAAGGGGTCTTGATATGAAAAATATTCGGTTGATTAAACGTAGGTTAGATAGACAACAACTAGCTGAAATGGCAGGGGTTTCCTTAGTAACTATTCATAAAATTCTTAATAGTGAAAGACATGCTGGACGGAAGACTGCAGAAAAATTAGAGGAAGTAACCGGCATAGAGGCCCCTGTTTGGGTTTGGCCGGAAAGATATGATCTTAGAGGAAGAATACAGGAGATGATGGAAGACTATGACCTCAATCGTCATCCAAGATAAAAGGCCTTACAGCCCTTATATATTCCTGCATCTTTGGGTGCTTTACGGCCTCAAGGATGTCTTTGGGAATTTCTTTTCCATAGTGATCTTTGTCAACCAGAAGAATAATGGGAATCATATCCAATTCATTCCCGATTTTTTTAAACATTTCTGGTCTAGGGAAAGATTCATTGTGTTCCCATTTTTGAACGGTACGCCAAGAAACACCAAGTTTTTTAGCAAATTCCTTTTGCGACAACCCTTTTTGCTTACGTTTTTTTCGTATTACTCCCCCTATATTCATGAAAAATATCGTTACATAAAAGAAGGATTCCTGATAGACGATTTAAAAGGGTTGACTACACACTTAAAGTGTGTATCAATAAGATTATTCAGGAGGGGATATGACTAAACGTAAATTATTTCAGACTATCGCCTCTAAAGCAGGAATAAGCGCCAGTATGATTGAAAAAATTTACTACCAGCAGAAAAGGGCAAGTGGAGATTTAGCTCTTAAACTAGAAGCAGCTATAGGCGTAGAAGCCCCATACTGGGTCTGGCCGGAAAGATATGACCTTCATCAGAGAATTCAAGAGGTTATGGGAGTAGAAGTTTAAGCTATGATCTCAATCATCATCCAAGATAAAAGGCCTTACAGCCCTTATAAACTCCTGCATCTTTGGGTGCTTTACGGCCTCAAGGATGTCTGGGGGGATTTCGTTGCTATCTGGCTGTTTTTCTTGGAAAAAATAATCAAGAGGAACATTGAAAATTTTGGCAAGTTTTTCCAAGCTATCAGAACGTGGGAATGTTTCATCGTGTTCCCACTTAAAGACTGCTCTTGTAGAAACTCCCAGTTTTCTAGCAAGTTTTTCTTGGGACCACCCAAGAATAAGTCTTTGTTTTTTAATTTGACCTCCAATAGTCATAAAAAAACGGTGCCATATTTCATGAAAAAAATATATAGAATAAAAAAGGTTGACTTAAAGTGAACATTTGATTAGGAAGTTTTAGGGTAAATGAGAAGGGTTAATTATAAAATCATAGCTGAAAAGGCCGGATTAAGTCATAGCATGGTCAGAAAGATCATGTGTGGGGTGCGTAAACCATCTATGAAAAGTGCCCTTAAACTAGAAAATGCAACAGGTATTGAGGCTCCGGCGTGGATATTTCCAGAACGGTATAATCTGAAAGATCGAGTGCGGGAATTGGCAGGACAGATAAATGATTAATAGTTCTAATTGCCATATAGCACTTCAAAATAAAAAAGGTCTCTTACACCCAAGAGACCTTCGCGAAACTTTCTCCCTCCTGTCCGCATCTCAGAAAGGAGCTACATTTAGCTCTAAATCTTGCTCCGGAGATGAAACAAGATGTTAGCTTCTTTCGATTATATACATATCTCCAAAGAAATCAATACCCTGCACCCTGTTCAGGCTAAAAAATTTTTATCCATTCTTAACGCTGTCCGTGACCTATTAGAGTCTAAACAGCGACCAATATATAGAAAAATCAACGAGTTAACAGGTTGTTCCAGCCGAACTATAGCCAAATTTTGGAAATGGCTAAGGTCTTTAGGAATTGACCTGTCAAATATATTTAAGTCCCGCATAGAAGAGGTAGGAAAAGCCATAGATAAGCTCAAGCGCAAAGGCTTTAAGCCCACCTACCGCAGAATCAGAGAGGTAATGCGATGTTCGTACAGCACGATTTCCAAGTATTTCAAAATAGTTGGAAAGAAGAAGGCCTTAATTCCGGCCAAGAAAAACATAAAACCTTTGCCTTATTCAAAGGCCGCAGGCCTATTCCGCAAACTGTCCCAGGCGGAACAAGAACGGTATTTCCGCCGTGCAAGAGACGAAGCTGGAGATCAGTCTAGCTCGACCCTCGAAAGGTTTGCCATTATAATATTTGCACGTTCTAAACATGCTGCTGATTTAGCAGAAGCTTCAAAAGAGTCGTCTTTATTCAAACCAAAAATTATAAAACCGACCAAGACTGTCGAGCTTGATCCTCAGGTTGAGGTTGCAGTCCTGGAGGCCTTCAACTCGGAACTGAAGGCAAGGAACCTCATTCCTTTTGGTGGCCTGGAGAAGAAGGATAAAAACTACCTCAAGAAACTTCTGGATAAAGGATATTCTCTTGAGGACATCCTTGAGGTTATCAAACTGAAAGCAGATGAATGGTTAAAAGAAACCAAAATGATACCTGCTTTCAGGCCTCAGACAGTTTTAAAGCCCTCCAAATTCCCAACATATCTAAACCAAGCACGCTCCAAAAGTCAGAAAAAAGACCCTGAATTTCAAATTTTAAATCCAGGGACAAAGCTTCAATACAAAGATGAAGTTCTTGAAGTAGATGAGGATGGAGTAGTGATTTTCATGGACGATAAAAGAGTCCATGCCATTCATCCCAAAAAAGTATGGGAAATGCTCAAGCAAGGCAAGTTGAAAATAATAGAGGAGGTTAAATGAAGACCAAACTTAAAAAGTCACCTACAAACCAACGAAGAAGGAGAAAAAACGAAAACGAACTTCCCAGCAGGGAAGATCTTCTCTCTGGTCGCAAAGTTATAGTAGCGACTCGCAGAGGTCATGTCATTAAAGGTCGATACAAAGGCTTTGTTAGAGGCAATCTTTATCTAACGGATGTGACCGTTATCGGCACAAAATATAAAACTCAAGCTGATATTTTATTCCT
>JAMOVR010000033.1 GCA_027061945.1 Candidatus Heimdallarchaeota archaeon | reverse complement strand
TTTCATTTCATATCATGAAACGAAAACACTTTTTGGCCTTTTCTCTCCCTAAGCTCCATTCCAATTTTTTATCTTTTGTTCTCATTTCATGAGTCATTAAAAACCAGATCTTGTTTTCTCAAACTTCCCTTTCAGGATTTTCCAAATTTTCTTTTCATAGTTTTTTCGAGGAAAATTTTTTCGAAAAACTCTTCTCACGATAAAAAAGAGGCCCTTTTGCGATAAATTTTTCTTGACAAAGAAAATTTTTATTTTTTAAAAAATCATAATTCTTGTTTTGTCTAAATATCCGCCAAAGGAGTCTGTTTTATGGGTAAGAAAATGCTTAACAAAAAAGACAAACAGATCAAACAAGATATTAATATGCTTGAATACCCTCTTTGGATGCAGGATGAGAAATTACCTTCTAAAATTCCTGATGATAAAGGTTTTATTTGGCAAGATAGAGAAGGTTATGTCTATCGTTGTGGCTATAAAGTACCAACCAAATTAGACATTATTTATTTGATGTATTTACTTTATCGTTCTCAACAAGAAGGTTGGCAAGAAGAAATAGAACTTTCTCGTTATGAAATTTTAAAATCTTGTGGTTATGCCTCTTGTCGCCCAGCAGATTATGAACGTCTAGAAGATAGTCTTGAGCGCTGGAAAATGGTCGGTGTCAAATTTCAAGGGACTTTTTATGATGGTAAGCGCTATATTGCTCTTTCCTTTGGTGTAATTGATACTTGGAAAATAGATGAGCAAACAAAAAAATTACGAATTAGGTTTAATCGTGAATGGCTGACACGTATTAAGAATTCTTCATATTTCAAATATTTGAACTTTGATCAAATTAGATCTTTACGTTCGCCTTTGGCTATGCGTTTGTATGAAATTTTAGTAAAAAGTTTTCAAAGTAGAGAAGAATGGACGATTGATGCCAAAAAGTTGGCTCAAAAAATACCCATGAAAGAGAAATCAGCTGCACATATTATTCCTAAGATTAAAGCAGCAATAAATAGAATTAATACAAATTCGGCTTTTAAAGTGGCTCTAATTATAGAAAGGCCTAAAAGAGGTCAAGCTATTTTTACTTTTCGTCGCTTAAAAGGTCAAGTAGATGAAGCTAATCTTATTTTAGAAAAAACACCTATGCAAGAAGATATTCAAGCCCTTCTTTCTCGTTTGTTGTCTCTTGTCCCAGAAAAACATCGTTCTAAAAAGACAATAAGAGATATGATTATGCGTGCTCTACGCCAACATGATGAAGAATATGTGCGTAGAAATATTTTATACGCTAATGAAAAAGTACGAAAGCCTAGTAGCTATCGTGCTTTTTTGGATCAATCCTTGCGGCAAGATTGGGCTTTAGGTTGGTGGGAGGATAAAGTTTCTGTATTTAAGGCAAATAAATCTGTTAAGAAAAATGATGATTTAGAACAAGAAATGATTTTGCGTGAAAAGGTAGAAAAAATGTTTGAAGAATTATCAGAAGAAGACAAAGATAAACTACGTGAGCAAGCTTTGAATGAATTACCAGATAACTTACGAGAGATTGAAGCTTTTGTACGTATGCAAATGAGGCTTATTTTGAGGCGTCGTTTGGAGGCCCAGGAGGCTCCCATCTTTAAGGCCGCTTAGCGGTAGATTAAAAATGCCTCTCAGGTTTAAAAAATGCCCCCTTAGGGCAAACTTCTTTTTGAAGATAACCCTTAGTATATGTCGGGCCAGAAAATCTCTTAGAGCCTTAAATTTTAAATCTGGCATCTAGTTTGCCTAAATACTATTAAACTCCTGAACTAAAATTCTCCGTGAGAATTTAAAAATTTTTTGAATTTGGGCTGGGGAATGAGTTCGGAAAGGAGTTGAGAAATAGGGCCTTTTACGACGGAGGGTGAAAGATTTTTTTCTATGTAAGCGCGGCTTTGAAGAGAAATCTTTTCCCAGAGATTTTGGTTCTGGTAAAGTCGAACCACCTCACGTGCAAAATCTTCTGCCTCTTGGGCAATAAGGGCTTCCTCCCCTGGTTTGATTTTAAGACCCTCTGCGGCAATCGGGGTCAAAACAGCAGGGAGGCCAAAGGCCATAGCTTGCCCTACTTTTCCCTTAAGCCCTGCTCCATAGCGCAAAGGCGCAACGAATACGCGACAATTCTTGAAATATCGGCTAACGTCTGGGACATAGCCAGTGACGATAATATCTTCCCGCGCTAAATTTTTGACCTTGCGTGTTGGTGAAGAACCAACAATGAAAAACCTGACTTCTGGTAAAGAATTCTTGATAAGAGGCCAAATTTCTTCGACAAACCAACAAACAGCGTCTTCATTAGGCGGATGTTGGAAGCTGCCAATAAACATTATATCTTTCCGTTCTTGGTAGCCAGGTATTTCCTTTTCTGCTTCGTGAATGTTGGGTATGACTTCAACGTTTGATATGTTTTCTTCCTGTTCTAAGATTTCTTTTTCATGTTCACTTACAACAATAGTCTTATCTGCTAAGCGTGCGAGGGAGAGCTCTAATTGTTTGGTTTCTCTGGCTTTTTCTAGGAGTTTTGTATTCTTTTTCAGCTTGGCTTCTCTTTCTTCGCGGAGAAAGTGTAAGTCTATCGTGTCGAAAACAGTTTTGATGTGTTGCTGTTTGGCAATTGGCAGATAATAGCTAGCAAATCTTACGCGACAGGCCCAAACCAAGTCAATAAAAATCCCATACTTAGCTAGATAGTTCTCGAAATTATTTGAACCGTAAAGTATCTCAATGCCCATACTTTGCAGAATTTCTGTATATGGTTGCAAAGGAGCTAAATTATCTGGCCAGAAAATCACTTTATATCCTAGATTTTTGAAAATCTTTAGTAGATAATACATCCTTAAGGAACCAGAGTCCTGATCCCAAGTAGGTACATAGTGATCCGCAACAAGGATAATTCCTTTTTTGAGTCTTTCTCTGGCTATAAATAATAGTTTGGGATCAGGGGGAAAATGCTCTTTCTCTAAGATATGTTGCCAGCGTCTTTTGAATTTCTTTTGGTTAATAACTTGGTATTTTTTTACCCCTTTATTTGTATCTTTTCCGCAGCTTGCGCCTTCCAGATGAAAGATCTGAGCTTTTGGTTGATAAATTACTTTGTAACCCGCTTGACGGACTTTAAAAGCCAAATCTGTATCTTCATAATAAGCAGGCCGAAATGATGGGTCAAAGCCACCTAATTTTAAGAAAAGAGTTTTAGCAATAGCTAAACAGGCGCCGGAACAATAATCTACCTCTCTGAGAAAATTGTATTCTGGAAAAGAAGGGTCTTCAAATTTGCCGTAGTTCCACCCAGAAGCATCGCGAAAGATAATGTTTCCTGCTTCCTGGAGTTTGCCATCCGGATACAATAATTTTGCTCCTACCAAACCTACAGAAGAGTCCTCAAAAGGAGCAAGTAAATTTTCTAACCAATGTCTGGTTAAGATAGTATCGTTATTGAGGAAAACGAGAATTTCTCCTTTTGAGATTTTGACACCTGTTTGAATACTTTCCAGAAAACCTTTGTTTTCTTGGTGAGCTATATATTGTAAATTCTTTATTTTTGGTAAAATGTCTGGTGTTTGGTCTTGAGAAGCATCGTCAACAACAATGACCTCAAATTCTCCTTGAGTGTTTTGGCTCAAAGAAAGGAGACAATTTAAAGTTAAGTCAATTTGATTGTAAACAGGAATGATAATAGATACTCTTGGATTGCTTGCTTCTGGTAGTTTTATTTCCTGAGGGTTTACTTTTTTTTGAGGTAAAGCTTTGCGTGGCTGTTGAGAAGTTAATTGACCTTTGCGTAATTTATCAAGATAAGCCCTAGTCTTGCGTAAAAAGATATAGGGCCCAAAAGAAAGAAGAGTCTTTGCTCCTTTAAGGCCCAAATCATAGAAATTTCTTCTTCGGCTTCCCAAAGGAAAAAGCCTTTCTTTTATGTTTCTATATCGTGTAAGGATCTTCCAACCTAAAGAATCATATATAAGGGCTAA
>JAMOVR010000032.1 GCA_027061945.1 Candidatus Heimdallarchaeota archaeon | reverse complement strand
CGTGGGGGCGGAGGAGGGGCTCTTGCCCTTCAAGCTGCTTTCGGATTTTTCTCCTTCGGAAGAAAAAAGACTCGCCTACGTGGCCGTTACCCGGGCCGAGGCCGTCTTTCGGGCCACTTACTCCCGGCGTCGTACCCTTTTCGGAAAGAGACTTCCCGGGAAAATAAGCCCCTTCTTTTCTTCTCTGCCAAAGGCGGCAATCTCTCCCGGGAAGAAACCCCACCGCCCCCGCCAGGGAAGCCTTTTTTAAGATCAAAGGTTTGAACGATGTGAATTTCAAGCATCATGGTGGGGTTATGGGCTTTAAGGCCACCTTTGGTGGGTGTACGGAGAAGGCCAGGATTTTCTCAAAGAATTGCCAATCGGTGGGTTTATTGATGAGAGAAGTAGTTTCTCATGGAAGGCTTTGTTGTATACAATATTTGCTTTGATTAGTAAAGGTTTTTAGGTTTTAGTTGGATTTTCGGTTTCATATGGGATTTCTGGTAGTAATTAACTAATCTTTAGTAACAACGCTTTGGTTTTAGTTAGTAGTTTTGTCAATAAAGGAAATGGACCTATGATACCTAGAGGTCCAAAGAAAAATAAAAGAATCATCAAATAATAATGTAGTTTCAATAATGGATTAGTTATTGGGTGATAAGAATCATAAAAGTATTTTACATAAAATACAGAGATTATCATGCAATTTGTAAAAAATAAGCTCACCCAACGGGAATAGTCTATTCCAACCAAAAATAGAGGAAATATCCAAAACGGAACCGAAAAGAGAAGAAGTTTAGGTTTAGAAAATTGCGAACAAAACATGGAGCAAAAGAGAACATATGTAGCTAAAATTAGTCCAAAGTAAGTCATAAGAAGAAATAAGTCTAAGGAATAAAAAGATTGGTAATATACTCTTTTTAAATTATCTAATAGGTTACTAAATAATACCAAATGACTTGACGTTTTGGCTTCTCCCCAAGTAGGAGATATTTTTATTTTAAAATAAGTTTGAGGGTCAAGTGTTGAATAATGTCCAAAAATCATAATAATAAAAAAACTTAAACAGCTAATTCCTAAAAAATAAGGTAAAAATTTTTTGTCTTTGTTTATTGCTAAAAATAAAAGAAAGACAGGAAAAGAGTAAAAAAAAGATGCTTCATGTATAAAATAGCTAAGATAAATCAAAAAAGTAGAGGTAAACTTAGATAAAAAATTTTTTGGATTGTAAATAACTAAAGCCAAAAATAAAAGGCTATAGTTAATTATATCAAATCGACCAATATCATGAGCAAAGTGAGGTATACCCGCTGGTGTTAGTAAGTAAAGAAGCAAAAAATATACAAATAAATCATTTTTTTTCTCTAAAAATTTCTTAATAAAGAAAAATAGTATAGAAACAAAAGAAGTATAAAATATCAAAGCAAAAACAAAGGCTATTTCCTTGTTTAAAGGAATTTTAAAAATATAAAAGAGGCTGCCAATTAATCCCCGTTTAACAAACTCATCAGCATAATTAAAGGAAAGATGAATATTTTTCCATCGAGAAAAGGCTAAAATTCCTAGGAACTTAAAAAGGGGAATATATAATATAGAAACACAGAAATATATAAAACATAAATAACGAAACGGTAATTTTAAAAAACTTTGTTTAGATATAAATGAATTTACCATCCCAGTCTCTTCCCTATGTTTTCTGGTATCATTCTTATTAGAAGCATAATGTATCGCCAGAACCAGAGGGTGTATATTTCGTCTTTCTTTTTGTGCCAGGCTTTAATGATGTCGTGGGCAACTTTGGCCGGTGAAGCGGTTAAGAGCTTAGGTAATTTCATTGATGCGGTCATTTTTGTGTCCACAAATCCGGGTTTAACGGTTAAAACTGATACGCCACTCCGGTAAAGTCTGTTCCGTAATCCTTGGAGGTAAATACTAAAAGCTGCCTTGGCGGCTCCATAAATATAATTGCTTTGGCGCCCTCTTTCGCCTGCTACAGAGCTAATGCCGATGATAAAGCCTGCCTTTCTTTCTTCGAAATCGTTAGCAATAATTTCTAGAATACTTACCGCACCAAGAAAATTTGTTTCGATTATCTTGCGGGCTTCGTTAAAATCTTTTTGGGCTTTTAGCTGATCTCCTAAATAACCAAAAGCTACCACCGCTCCTAAAGGTTTAGGGGTTAATTTTTGGTAGAATTCGGAATGTGTTTCATAGGAGGTAGCATCGAAAAACAGAGGCTTCGCGTCTATCTGATAGCGAATTTGTAGGTCTTTAGCCAATCTCTCAAGCAAATCTAAATTTCTCGAAGTCAGATAAAGATTGTACCCTTCCTCAGCGTAAAGCTTTGCCAATTCCTGTGCAATATCAGACCCTGCCCCTAAAATAAGGATGTAATCCATTATTTTTATCCCTTTCGGTAAGATTTTTTTAAATTAAACGGAAATAATACTGTAAAAATGTACGTTAGCTTAATATCATATTCCCAGCCTTTCAGACATTTGAGATTTTACGTGTTGGAACAAATTATTTGCTTCCCTAAATCTTATGAATTCATCTAGCCCAGGATAGCCAATTTCCAGATATTTACGATTTAGGCGTGCGTCTTTTGCTAGGTAAATTCTCCCGCCATGAAAGTGCACTATTTCATCTAAAATCCTAAAGAGCGAAAAAACTCTTGGTGTAAGTTTAAAATCTAAAGCTAAAGTGTAACCCTCTCTGGGGAAGGATAAAGGAAAGTTATTTTCTTTTCCTAAAAGTTTTAAAACCGTTAGAAATGGAGCCTCGTTGTATTCTTTAATGGTAAAAAGAATTTCTTTGATAGCTTCTGGAGCTTCGTCTTTAGGAATTACAAATTGATATTGCAGGAAGCCATTTTTGCCATATAGTTTGTTCCAGTGGTTAATTTTATCCAAGGGATAAAAGAATTTTTCATAGATAACCTTTTGCTGTGTAATTTTCTTTTTTGTTTGCGAATAGTAAATGTCGTTAAATAGTTTGATTGAATATGGGTTTAAAAGAAAAGAAGGGGCGTCTACCGGGAAGGATAAGGTCTTTTTGTTTGGAACTTGAAGATGGCCGTCGTCGGAATGATGGCCGAGCATCAAAAGAGAGCGCCCAAAAGATCTCCCTCTGGCGGTACAATCTAGCCAGGCTACTGAATAGAGGGTTGAAGAATATTCTTCAAAGATCGACAAGCTTTCTTCTAAATTTTCACATTTAATGATGGTCTCTTCAATAAAAGAGCTTTGTACAGTTCGTAAACGTAGACGGACTTTGGTAATGAAACCGGTAAGCCCCATTCCGCCACAAGTCATACGGAACCAGTCCGCATTCTCTTCGGGAGAGCAAAATATTTCTTTGCCATCGGGCAAAAGAAGCCAGAGGCCGGTAACCCAATTACAAAAAGAACCATCAAGATGGTGGTTTTTGCCATGAACATCGGCTGCTACGGCTCCTCCCAAGGAAACAAACTTTGTTCCGGGGGTGACAGGAAGGAACCACCCACGAGGCAAAAAATGTTTAATTATTTCTTGGAGAGTAACACCAGCCTCGGCGGTCAACTCTCCCGTTTGGGAGTCAAAATGGCGAAAGAAGCGAAATCTCTTCGTCTTTAAAACGAAATTGCCGAGGGGTGCGTCACCATAACTTCGTCCGCAACCATAAGGGATAAAAGAGGGCTTCTCTCGGAAATATTTGCGAACTTCCTCTAAAGAAGAGGGTTCTTCGACCTCGCTTTTTATTAAGGGGAATCTGGACCAAGTAGTAAGAAATTGTTTCAAGGGGTCCCTCCCAAAAGAGTTGGGGCGAGGTTTAACATTTTCCAGGCGCAAAAGATAATCCAAGCTATCACAGTGATAGCCAGGGGCCAATCCTTTAGCAAAACTTCGGTTGGGGATTCCCCAGCTCCTTCAGATTCCACCAAATACCAATAGCGGAAAAGCCCAAAAATGACAAAGGGAATAGAAAGGGCTAACTCTGGCCTAGAAGAGATGACATAAAGTCCGTAAAAGACTAAGGCTCCGGCAGCAGAGATTTGGG
>JAMOVR010000031.1 GCA_027061945.1 Candidatus Heimdallarchaeota archaeon | reverse complement strand
AATACAAAGAGAAAGTTTGGTTAGTTGGAGAAAGAGAAATTAACTCCTTAACTGAAGAATAACAATTCCTCTTTTTGTTATAAAAAATTAATCACATTATTTTTCATTCTTCTTTTTTCTCAAAAGCATTTCTAATTCTTTCTTTTGATTTAATGGCATATTATCAATCATTCCTTTAAGTACTCCTTGAGAATTGATTTTTCCGTTATTAATCCAATAAAGAATAGAAGCATAAGACTTCGCAAGTATTGTTTTATTCATTTCTCTTAATATCCTTTGAATGCCCTTAATAATAATTACTGAACAATTTTCCATTGGTAATTGTTTTTCAATAAAATAGAGAATTTTATTAACAATATAATAATCATTACAACAACATACTATGTTAGATAGAAAACTCAGGATCATTCTTTTCTGCATTTCACTTGCGTTGTCATACAAAGAAAGCATTTCATCAAGTATTTCATTAGAACTCTTTGTACAGAAATATTCGGCTACTACTTTCCCTAAAGAATCTGCTACAGCCCAGTCACTAATTGTAGGACTAAGTATATTAGTAATAAAAGACACCGTTTTTGGTTCTTGTTTTATAGCTTGGAATAATGAGTATACAACAACCATTTGTTCCTCATGTGAACCTTCCCAAAGTTTTAAACATAAATCAAAATATTTTGTAGTGTTTAATCTGAAACTATGCCAAAGTTCTCTTCCGATACTTCTTAAATGCTTAGTTGGTGTTCCGATCACTTCTCTTTTAGTAGACAAAATTTCTCTTGATTTTTTGATATCTTTAGGTTCAGCCAAAAATCTTAATTTCCTATTGATCGCTCTTATCTCCGGATAACTTTTTTCCATTATATCCGCACCGTTTCTCATGCCTTGAGTTAACTGAACACTCGTGTCATAATTAGATAATCCGATATATCATTTTTTTTCCTATTTTTTTCAGTAAGTATTATTATTTATCTGAAAATTTGAACGTGCTTTTTGTTAACTACTCCTTGTTTTCACAGGGAGCATCCATCTTGCTTCATCAAGAGCACTTGCTCTGGAACCACTTCTTTGTAAGGAACAGTTCGAAGTATTTTTTATAGCATTTTTCCACATTAACTAAGGGGCGTCTCGCCCCTGTCTTGAGAATGCTTAAAGAAGCGTTGTAGTCTCTGTCTGCTTCCCATCTAACCACAAAACAAGCATCTGAAGACCCTGTCTTTTAACTTTCTCTGCGGGAAATCCCCTTTTGGAAGGGAGGGGATGAAAGCCGAAAACATCATATGTTTTTTTGTATATTTTTTTCTTGCAGGGCTGGGACGGCCCGTAGCGCTTGTGGAGAGAGTCTCCTCTGTGAAGCAGGAAGCCCCTCGCAAAAGAAAGGGGTAGTTCACTTTTATTCTTGTTTTATCCTCCCACCGCAACCGCATATAGCGCATGTCTGCGATATATAGCTGGGAGAAACGTTTATCAGGGTCATATCAGCATCTTCCGACTTTTAAAAACACATTCGTATAAATTCTTCTCCTCAAGAAGCTCAAATATATGCTTGTGGAGAATCTTATAGCTTCTGCCTCATGAGATCAATATCTGGGCTAATCACTTTTTTCTTGTCTTTTACTGAAAAAATTTATGTGGCAAATGAATATACGAAATTGGTGTCTTTGTCTAATTCGTACTAATATTTCATATTTTCTTAAAGCCTTTACTAACTATGCATAAAAAGTATTGCAACTGATTTATAAAATAAATGATAATCTGCGTGCATTCTCTCTCTGCCCACTTTTCTAGCCAGACTAGACGGAAAAGGACTTCACGCAAATAGAATTAAGTGTATATCAGTTGATTTTTCGCAAAAAGAATTTTGTTTTTTTAATTCTAAAAGAATATTGGTAGCGGGGGATGGATTTGAACCATCGGTCTCGGGGTTATGAGCCCCGCGGGATAACCTAGCTTCCCCACCCCGCTACGAGTCGTAAGAGGGAAGCCCGTAAAAAGAACTTTCAATATTATCTCTCAAGAACTTCCATAAATATCTTACGTTGGAACCATTTTGAAAACGAAGATTTCAAGCAATGAATCCCACAAATAATTAACAAAAAACTACTAAAGACAATTATTCTCATTTTTATTTATTTTCAACCTTAGAACTGCCGATTTACAAGGTAGTCCGCAAAAACTTTCAAATATTCTCTATATGGTGAAGGAATACTCGACTCTTCTAAAGCATTAATTGCTTCTTTAGCCATTTCTACTGCAATCTTTTTAGCATATTCAATACTACCCAATTCTTCTAAGATGTCCATAAATTCTTTGATTTCCTCTTCAGTTGCATTTGGGTTCCCAAATGCTTGTTTAAGTTTTGCTAATTGTTCTTCGTTAGCATTGCGAAATGCATGAATAGCGATCAATGTTCTTTTTCCTTCTCTAATATCACTTCCTTGAGGTTTTCCTAACTTATCTGTATCTTGTATTAAACCTAAAATATCGTCTTGTATTTGAAATGCAGTCCCAGCTTTCTCAGCATATCGTGTAAGAGACTCGAAATCTTTAGGGCATGTATCATTATTACCAAGCACTACACCTGCTTGAACAGCAGCGATAAATAATTCTCCTGTTTTTTTTCTCTGCATGTCTAAAACGTCTTCAATACTTAACTCCAAAGGATCTTTCTCTGTAAAACCAATGTCCTTTTGTTGCCCTTCACAAAGAAGTATGAATGCGTCAGTTAGTTTTCTAGTTAACCATACTTTAACATGATCTGGCGCTAACGTTTCTTGTAATAGACGATAAGCTAAGGCCAACATACAGTCTCCCGCCAAAATTGCTAAATTGCGATCCCATTTAACATGAACTGCAGGTATTCCTCTTCTTACCTCATCATTATCCATTATATCATCATGAACAAGACTCATAGTATGAACCATTTCAATTGCTGTTGCAGCTGGGAGAATATGGTCCTGTTTTGCTCCATATGCCTCCGCAATAATTATCATGATTGCAGGACGAAGGCCTTTCCCTGGGGCTGTGAAATAATGAGCACATGCATCATGAAGTGGTAAACTTTTATCAACTTTTGAATCAATGGTTTTTTTTGCATATTCTATAACTTTTTCTTTTCTTTTACTGATTTGTTCTAAAAAATCCTCAAAGCTAACTTTAGGCATCAGTTCTTTTTTTATCACGAAAATAATTAAAGATATGGGAATTCTTTCAGTATTAAATTTTCTTTTTATTTTCTTACTTTTTTTGTTTAGTTATTGATCTACTAAAAAGAACTGTTGTTCTACTTTCTACTTCTACCATCTACCAACTATGCTCTACCACTACTTTGTTTTACATCTACCATCTACTTCTGATTTTAAGATGTGTGGTGGTTGGTCAGCCTACGGCATCTAAAACAGTGGATTATTTTACGCATCAACTCTACTTCTACTTTCTACTTATGCATATTAATGCTTCTACTTTCTACTTCTACCGCCTACTTTCTACTTCTACAAATAATTAAATTTGATCTTTGTGATATCGATATCATATTGTTTTACTTAATTGATATATTATATGACCAAAGTCAGTTTCTACCTATATTGGCTATTTAATTCCAAGACTTTTTTGTTATTATTTTTCATGGCGTTTTTGTATTTTTTCTTTTTTTAGGAGATAAGTTTCTATAAGTTTTGTTTATTTTTTTTTCTTATGAGAATTGCAGTAGATCTTCATGCCCACTCTATGTTTGCTGGTGGAGCTGGTGGTCTTTCTTTATCAGTAGGAAAAAAAGAAGAGAGCTTAAAAAAAGCTCATATTAGATTTATTGAGGCTGACAAGACAAGTAGAATGAAAGGGATTAGAATCTTAGGAACTGGAGATATACAATTTGCTCCATGGTTAGAATTTGTAAAGAAAAGTTTATCAGAGGTAGAAGAAGGTTTTTTCGTTTACAAAAACTCTTCTTTGAGATATGTTTTACAAACAGAGATAATTGTAACAGTTCCGTTCAATAGAAAAAGAAAAGCTTCTCATGTGGTCATTTT
>JAMOVR010000030.1 GCA_027061945.1 Candidatus Heimdallarchaeota archaeon | reverse complement strand
ATGATATTTCAGTTGATTCAATGATAGAAAGATGGAAGCTGCATATAAAATTGACATGGAGGGAACACATGTTTAAACTATTTATTTCACGGGTAAAAATGCCTCACCCAAATGGCGGTGGTGCGTTTGTATATGGCCTTTTTTGTTCATTCATCTTTTGCTCCCGAAATTGCACACATATATATCCAACAATAAGCATACAGAAGTCTGTAAACCTTCAGACCACTTTAATAGAGAAGAGGAGCGTAAAGTATATACCCAAGAAATAGAGTCAATCTAGACGAAAATATTTTACATAAAACTTAAGTTGGCCACCAAACTTCCGATAAGTTTTTATGAAGTTACATTTTTTAAGCTTATTAAATTAAAATTCAGGAGGTGGCCTAAATGTACATTTTTTTTAAAACCAATTTTGCCCTACGTTACATCACGCTCATGCTACTCATAGCTACATTGGCGATTCCTGTAGCCGTGTGTGCAGGAGAAAGGATTAACATTAATACTGCAACTGCACAGGAACTGCAAACCTTGCCCAAAATTGGTCCCAAAACCGCTGCTGCCATCATAAAATACAGAAAACAGCATCGCTTTCAGAAAATAGACGATCTAGTGAAAGTTAAAGGGATTGGTAAAAAAACCTTGGCCAAACTAAAACCTCTAATAACCACAGGAGAAAAGACAACCGCTATACCTAAAGAACATAAAAAGAAAAAATAGTATTTACACCTTAAAATCAACTATAAGCAGGGCTAGACCCTGCTTTTTTATTTCAAAATTTTCTATCATTAATACTCGAAGCATTTGGCTGTAATCTTTCTACAAGTGCAAACCGAGTACCACGCCATCCCATAAGCTTTTACTCCCCTAGCCTACTTTTAAGTACAGAGCATCCAATTTATAATTTCCGTTAATCACTAATCACTACTGGAAATAATAAGGAGAATATTTTACAATTACAAAATTAGAAAATTTTTCTTCACCAAACAACAATAAATCAAAAAATTAGCCTAAACGGTGCTAGAAATTGAAATTAGAACGAGAAAAATTTAAGATCTTATCGAGTAAAATTCTTTTCTTTTTTATGGACTTATTGTCCATTGTAATTGCATGGTTTGGTGCCTATTGGCTAAGATTTAGCTTTTCAATACCTGTTACCGAGTGGACTCAGGCAGTTAATTTATTACCTTGGATTTTTGGAATTCAGCTATTTTTCTTACTGCTTTTTCGTTTAGACCGAATTATCCCCAGCTTTATTTCTCTACCAGACATAATTCGAATAGGATTTTATGGATTTTTTTCCATTCTGGCTTCGACGTTCCTCATTTTTATCTACAATAATGGTTTCATTGGGTTTTCACGATCTATACCTGCTATTGATTTTATATTACTTTTTTTCTTTACCTCGGGTTGGAGATTATTAATAAGAATTTTCACAGAAAAAAAATATATTAAGCAGCCTGGGAAAAGGACATTGATTATTGGAGCAGGTAGAGCTGGTGAAATGCTTGCAAGAGATATGCTTAGACAAAAAAAGACCGATTTCTTCCCTATAGCATTTTGTGATGATGATCCATCGAAACGTGGGAAGCTCTTGCATGGTATACCGGTTGTTGGACCTATAGATCAATTGCCTGAAATTATAGAAAAATATAAGGCAGAATTAGCTGTTTTGGCCATGCCTTCGGCTGATAGAAAATTTATAAGACATGTCGTAAATCTCTGCCATAAAGCTGGAATAGATTATAAAACATTACCATCGACCCAAGATATTATTAGTGGAAAAATAGCTATTACGAATCTTAGAGAAGTTACAATAGAAGACATTTTGGGGCGCAAACCGGTCCCACCAAAACAAGAACTTTTAGAAGCATGTATAAAAAATAAGGTGGTTATGGTCACTGGCGCAGGAGGCTCTATTGGCTCTGAACTCTGCCGCCAAATAGCTACTTTGAGGCCAAAAAGGTTAGTCCTATTTGAACATTCAGAATATGCTTTATATAAGATAGATGCCGAGCTAAAACAAAAATTCAAAGATAATCTTGAAATAATTCCTCTATTAGGATCTGTTTGCAATTTTAACAGAGTTAAAACAGCAATATCAGTCCTAGAAGTAGAAACTATATATCATGCGGCAGCATACAAACATGTTCCACTAATAGAATATAATCCTCTAGAAGGTATACAGAACAATCTTTTCGGTACATTGCAAACAGCTTTAGCAGCTTTAGAATGCGGAGTGAAAACATTTCTTCTAATTTCCACTGATAAAGCAGTTAGACCGACTAATGTTATGGGAGCTAGCAAAAGATTAGCAGAAATGGTGTTACAAGCTTTGTCTGATCACCAGCAACAAAAAGGAGAGCATGGTACTATTTTTACAATGGTAAGATTCGGAAATGTCCTTGGCTCCTCTGGTTCTGTAGTTCCTCTTTTTAGAAAGCAAATTGAACAGGGTGGTCCTGTTACGGTGACACACCCTGATATCACAAGATATTTCATGACTATACCTGAAGCCGTACAACTTGTAATCCAGGCGGGATCCATGGCAAAAGGAGGAGAAATTTTTGTTTTAGATATGGGAGAACCAGTAAAAATAGTAGATCTTGCCAGAAATATGATCAAATTAAGTGGGTTAACTGTAAAAGATGGGGTTAATCCCGATGGTGATATAGAAATAATTTATACAGGACTTCGACCTGGTGAAAAACTATATGAAGAACTACTAATTGATGGCGATTTTACTAGTACACTCCATCCAATGATAAAGTGCGTTCGCGAAAAATATATAGAATGGAATAATTTGCAAAAAAGGCTCAAACAATTAAATAGTGCCTGTGAAACTTTTGATTTAATAAAAGTCAAAAGAATTCTAGGTAAAGTAATTGAAGGCTATGCTCCGCAATGTGATTCTGTAGATCCTATCTGGTTAAAACGATCTAAGAAAACCCCCTTGCACCATGTTAAGGGGAAAATATATCGCATGATATAAAGCTTACAACTAACTCGCATAAGCGATACATTGCGATAAAGATCAACTGGATTATCATTATCTTAGTATAGTTAATTATGTAATAAGTTGCAGATTCCACTACACTTTTAGAAAAGGAAGTTGAGAGCAATGGAACGGAAAACCGATGAAATTGATTTAATGCAACTATTTACTCTACTGCGCCGAAATAAACTCAGGATACTAGGGGTGATGATCTTCGTTACTTTAATTGCCATATTTTATTGCCTATTTGCAACCAGACTATATGAAATTGATGCCCAGGTACGACCCGGGGTTACAGGATATGACACACAAGGTACAGAAATAAGAAGTTTGACACCACAGACTATAAAATTTTGGTTTGTCAGAAAGGCCTATGCAAGCAAAATTGCTAAAATTTTGCCTGATACATCACAAAATTTAAATATTAAGGCTTCAACCAATAAAAAATCAGACGCTGTTGACATTACCTTTTATTGGAAGGATGGAAATAAAGGGGTACATATTCTTTCAAAGCTCTTAGAAATTTTTTCTGAGGAGCTAAACAAAAACCTTCAACAAGAACTGGAAGTTCACCGCAAAAAGCTTGAAGAACAAATTAGCAAACTTAAACTCTCACTTCAGCAGACTTATAATAAAGCGGAAAAAATCAAAGGAGATATCAAACAAAAACAAAATGACATTTCACTGATCAAAACCATGCTTATTACTCTTGAGAAGAATCAGGCTGAATTAGAAAAAGCCAAACACCGCATCGAACAACAAGTTAAAACTATTTATAAAAATACTGGTGAGTTAATAGAATTGAGAAAAGATATTATAAAAGCTGGTTCTAAAGCAGGTGTAGATAAATTTGCGCTACTAATGTACTCCAATATAGTCCAACAAAATATTACCTATATTACTAATCTAGAGCAACGATTAGCAGCTTTAGAGAAAGAAATCAACGAATTTCTTGTTAAAAAAGCACAAAATGAAGGAAAAATCAAAGCCATTAATATAGAGATTCAAAAACTACAAGCAGTACTTGAAAAAGAAATC
>JAMOVR010000029.1 GCA_027061945.1 Candidatus Heimdallarchaeota archaeon | reverse complement strand
GGCCAGGACCTCTCTAATTTCGTCCTCACCCTCGACTGTGTGCCGTTCCGGCCATTCCCCAATGTGGAGACAACCCACATTGGGGCAACAATACCACTCAAAGACTCGGTTCCTTATCCTCACGAAGCCCGCATGACGTTGTGGATCTTCGTGAGGGCAGGATCCGCTGCACTTTGGAACTCGAATCTTATGAACTCCCATACCAGAGAATACCCTGCTAAAATGTTCTAATTAAAACTTTTTGTTTGTTCTTGTCGACCTTGATCCAGATTTCGATTACTTCACCGTTTACCTCTAGCTCAAAATAAGCTCTCGAGCATAGGTCAAACTTCAGATTCAACTCTTTTTGCAACCTTTGACAGAGTGCGTTCCATTCGTTAAGAGACATCTCTGTACTTTTCCCTCGCCAACTTTTTATCCACTTCCCTAACATCGTTCCTCCCTCCTTTTTGATTTGTTTTTTTTGCCGGAGGGAGGAACTCTCCCCGCTCGGGGGAGATTTGTTCCTCCCCCGGCGGGGTGGGGTGAAGTTTCAACCCGTACGATTTTTCCTTCCTGTTTCTATTGCATGGCTCCCTCCTCTTTTCTTTTTTCTCCGGACGAGGAGGAAGCCCGACCCCGAACGGGGCACGAAAAAAGGCTCCTCCCCGTCCGGGGGTAATTTGCAAACTACCAATGCTTACCCAGTCTTTTTTCAAAGAACTGCCTATAAATAGAAAAGCGGCGGTTCGGTTGGCAGGCTTTTCGGGCAAAATTTGAAGGTAAAATTGCTTTTGTAGACTCGAAAAATCCGCTAAAGTCTGAAAAAAAGATACAAGCTTTTTAAGCAAATAGAGATTTAATGATGGTTGAAGAGGCGTTTACTGTTCAGGATTCTCTACAAAACTTTATCGATATTATGCACAGGGTTCATTGTGACAATTCAAAGCAGCAATATATTGTCAAGAGACCCCCCAATCATGAATTCTCTACAATGCCTTTGACCCCATTTGTTTATGAATTTTTTATTTTTAACAGTATTTATCAGATCAACTGGGATACCTCTCTTAAACAGAAAAGATTAATACCTCTCCGTAATAACTTTACTGAATCTAAAAAACAAAGAAAGCTCCTTAAATTTCTAAAAAAATTTGCTAAAGAAAACCCTGCAAGTCTTTACAGAGCCTTTGAACCCTTTCAGTATCTACCTGAAATCGAAGGTGACTGGATAGAGGTAAGAAATGGTTCACGTATAAGCAGGGAACATGGGAAAAGCTTTTTTGAAAATGTAAGAAAGATGAAAAAAGCTATAGAAAGTTGTAATGATCCGGAACAAATGCCGGTATCCAACCAAATATTTAATATTGTAGAAAAAGGAACTTATTTTATTTACCTGGTAAGAAATAATATATTTCATGGATCAAAACGTCTTGGAAACATATATGAAACAAATCAGAAACGCAGAATTTACGTATACGAACTATTTCTGAAAGCGATAACTTCTCTGTTCTTTTTGGCAGTAGATAAAAGTCCTGTAGCCAGCGATTTTATTCCCTGTCCCATCTTTGGTAATGCATTGGCGCTTGCTTTAAATGAAGAAGTTCTCGACTTGGATACCGTTTGGACCGCTATAAATAAAGGTTTTATGAAATTCAGCGACCCTAGATTGATATCACAATTCACAAAGCTTATTCCACCGCCCGCGGAACCAAACCCTTCCGAAAAGGGCGCTTTATTCTATCCAAGCGCTGGAAATGACCTCATTACACCCTTGATCCTTGGCCTTCCTTATTGTCGGCACTTTTATTTCTTTGATGCTGGTGGGCACTGGGATATTCCACGCTTAAATCAAGTTTTGAAAAAGATGCGTATTATAAGCTTTAGGCCTCGGCCTAGAGGCCCAAGAGAAGACCAGCATTTGGACTTTTGCTTCAACAATATACCTAGAAGGGTTCATCTGGTTAAGGCTGATAACATGAAATTCCTTGATTACGATGTGGAATTGGCTTTCTATTTTCATCGCGGGGACAGCTGGGGAGAAGGGGGATCGGGACAACGCTGGGACTCGAAACTTCTTCCCGAATTGATCAAAAAAGTTCCTGCCAATAAAAAATGCATATTTATAACTGACGGGGAACCGGGAGGACTGGAGAAGAAATATTGTGAGTCTTGTTTTACCTCCCTGTCGATTCCCTTTATAGAGCGAAGAAGGACGTATTACATAGGATACTTGAGGGATTTTGACGAATGGTTTTCTAGTTACTTACAGTTATAGCGGTCTACAGTTTGATATATTAGCAAATCTACTGAAATATTAAACTCTGTCGAGGAGTTATTGTGATGATGAGGTGGATATATTTCTGATTTTTGCAATTATGGTCTTGGGACCTGTCAATAAAGCAAAGGGCTACAAATTTCAAATCCTAGACTACCCCAATGCAGAACTAACACAACTAAACGGAATAAATGATTATGGAGTAATTGTGGGCACCTTTTCTTCGGGCAATGGTTTTATCTATGACAGCGGGAAATTTGATAACTTTCACTATATGACGGAAAGGATTTTACCATTTTCGATATTCCAGGAAGTACCTGTATTTTTCTCAACGATTTGAACAATCATGGTCAAATAGTTGGATGGTATAACGATTCATTCTTCTCGTGGAAAGGTCACGGGCTCGTAATCCAGGTCCAATCTGTAGCTCCAGTTCCGGAACCGGCTACTTTTTTAATGTTTGCTTTTGGCTCGGGACTTTTTACATTTCTAAAGAAATATACCAAAAAATTTGAGGCCAATAGTATATTTTCTATCATTAGCTGCATTAGCACACCGAAAAAATATCTTTTGAAATGGCGATTTCTTAAGCCGAAGATAATTCGTCAACAAGATTATCTAACAGCGTCGCTATTTGCCAGGCAGGATATCCTTCTACCATGACACCCATTTCGTGATTTTCTACCATGCCGCCCCATGAAAAGTTTGAAGATCCGATAATCGCTTTTTTACGATCAACCACCACTACCTTTGCATGAAGATCGGTTCCAAAACGTTCTTTAAAACTATATACCCGGAACAAATCTCCCAAAGTACGGGAAAAATTTAAAAGGATTTGTCTGACGCTACTACAGGTCTCTTTCAAACTGTTTAAAATTATCGTTACCCGTATGCCTCTGGAGGCCCTATCTCCGAGAAATTGAACAAGATCAATAGCTGATGGAGATATCAGGTATATGGCAACCTGAACTTCAATCTGTGCACTTTGAAATAATTCTTTAATTACAGTTTCGAAGCTCCGTACGCCCGGCGATTCAAATCCTTTACCTGTAGCTATAATTTCCACCCTTACCTGATTCACGGACAATTCTCCAGAATGATTCTACGATCGAGCCACATATTTCTGTGTTCGCAGGATGTCTCCGACAGAAATACACATCCGTAACATGCAGCACCACAATATTTGCCGAAATCAAACATATTTTCGTAGCAAAGGGGGTCACCCGAACAAGTCTTCAGCAGTTCGATAGCAGTACTAAATATGCTCTCAAAGTGGGGAACAAGTCCCACCAACCCTCCCAGAGTTCCTTCTCCACCGGGTTGAACCGAATAAAGCAAAACCCCCCCTCTTCCTGAAGAATTCTCTCTATTTATCTCCAAGTATACCCTTTCCCTGATAGAAGCAGAGGGGTATCCAGCCTCAATAGAGACAGCTCTGATAAGGGCATGGGAAAGTGTATGCCACCAGACAAACAAAGGATGTAATTCTTTGCGTTTTTGGGGGTCCCTAAAGAGCGATGCTGGATATATGTCCGGTTCAGCTGACCGCCATTTTTCCTTGCTATCCCCGGACAGTGGTGGATGCCAGCCCTCGTTATCATCAAGCATAACAAATATGCCTTCGCCAAAAAACTCTACTCCTGGATACCATTCCTGCTGAATATTGTTTCTGTCTTTAAATGAAACCGGAACCAGTTCAACAGGCGAATTGGTATCAACTTCGCGACGATAACCAAGCTGAACAATAACAGTTCTGAGTTTCAGGACCGGAACCACTCGCAACCATAAACCCTGCGGT
>JAMOVR010000028.1 GCA_027061945.1 Candidatus Heimdallarchaeota archaeon | reverse complement strand
TGTGGGAAAAAGGTCTACTTAAGCCGTTTTATAAGAGAAAAATGCTCAATGACATTATAATAGAGATAATTTGGGAAATGATCCATAAGAACCCAATTGACTTCTTGTACTTAGAACGACCTCAAGATATCAAGTCCATAGTTGAAAAAGAATTATTTATTATTCTAAAAGAAAAGTATTCACAACCCCTTGAGTTATACAAAGAACAATTAGGAATTTTAGTTCCTAAAAAAATAAAAGTAGAGCTCTCTAAAATCAGGTTAGAAGACTCTCACAGAGTACCAACAATTTTACAAAACAAGTTTTTAATGGAAGCTACTTTGAAAATTGTTGAAAAAGATCCTTTGTTTATTGTACTTACAATAGATGAAGAAAAGATATTATCTATTTTTTATGACATCATAGAACCCTACTTAAAGCCTGGTTTTCCGCAGATTCTTAAAGAAGCAATAAAACTTATTGCTCCTAAACAAAAGGGTGAATTAATAGGTGACTTCATAGAAAAATGGTTGATAAATCTTTCACAAATATCTCTTGATTCCACGACTATTGAAATGCTTAGACAGATATTAGAAGAAGGTGTTTCTTTAGATGAACTGAAAGAAAAAGGGAAACCACTCATTCCCGATGAATTTCCTAAGTGGTTTAAATCTTGGGATAAAATATTTGAGAAAAAAAGTCGTAAAAAAAGTGTCCAATTTACTCCATTTCAAGGAGTTCTGATTGTAGATTCTAGTATTAAAACTCTTTCAGGGACTATTGACAAAGGAATGAGAGAGTTATTAGCTAGTAAAGATCCTACAAAGAATTATTTTTTGAGCTTAATGAAAATTTACAACACAATAATCCCGATAATCGCTATTGGTTTTGCCACAAAAACAGTTGATCGTGTCATCCGTAAAAATGAACTATCTCCATTTGACTTTTATCCTCGCATTAGCTCTTTATTATTAGTATGGGCTAGAAATGAAAAATATCAACTGTTTGTTGATGATAAAGCTGTAAAGTGGACTAAACCTAATTTCAAGAAAGGATTACCTGTAATCGAAGTAGAAGACAACAAGATACATCCTTCTTTTTTGATCAACACTTTTGTTTCATTATTAGTGAAGCTACCGGATGACACTTTACTTCACCTAAAAAATAAAACCTTTGATCCTGAGCTATTTTTAGAAGTATATTCTGAAGAGAAAGTTCCCTTACAAGCAATTGCTTTCACCGCAACAACAACATTCATAGAAAGAAGTAATTCTGGGATAATTACATGGTTGGCTCATCATTCACCAACACTGATGGAATTAATTGGTTACTTGGAAGCAGCCTTGGAATCTACTAAATCTAATAATATGTTTAATTCTTTTAAAAATAGCATATTAAAAACATTAGATTATTTTGAACATAACGCTGAAATACAAATCGTTATGGGTGATAATTATACAAGTTTCAAAGAAACTTGCCAAAACATTAGGCAAAAACTTGAAAACTATAGTCATTATAATTGGAAAAAGAGGAGTAAAAAATTCAAGGAATTCAAAGCAATTGTTAATGATATTCGAAATACACTACCAGCAATGATAGAATATGCATATGTTGACTATTTGAAGCAATTAAGTGTCGATTTTGAAGAGTTAGGAAGCAAAATAAAAACAAGCATAATGGAATTTAAAGATATAATAAATAACAGTAACTCTAAAATTAAGAGAATAATAAAGAACTCGGAAGAAATCTCTGCAAAGTTATCAAATAGTTTTAATAAGCTACTTTCCTCTGGATTTAGACCTACAGATTGGCAAATTGAAGGGAAACCAGGAATGTTTATTCATTCACAATATAGCAAGATGGAAGAAGCCCTAAATGACTTGATTTCTTTATTTAAAACCAGTGAAAAAGAAATAATTGTTCAAGACATGCCTTTAACATTTTTTGAAGGAAAACCAGTAATAGAAATATGTAATTTAAAAATAAAGCCTGACGACGAAAAAATTTTGGAAGAAATTTTTCCGTTTAAAATAAAGCATTCTAGGAGAGGAGCTACAATCGACATTTATTTAGAACTTTCGGAGTTTTATCCTGTTGAGCTATTTGATGATAACTATTTAACTTTAAGTAAAGCAATTACGATTCTAACTTGGAAGGATAAGTCAGATCCTTTAACATGTATATATAAAATCGGTCAAAAAATAACAGAAATTTTTGGAGGAAGTACGGAATTCTGGAATTATTTAATAAATAGTTTCACTGTTCCACCAGAATAATTCTTAACAATTTCTTTTTCCTGTGAGCGACCTCTTTCTTTTGCAAGGGCCTTCTCAACAACGAAGTTAAATAAGTGGAGCCTCTTCTTCACTGATTACTACTACTAAATAGATTGCTATGAAGATTAATATTCCCCCTAGAATTGTAGTTAAAGCGGGAACTTCCTTAAATATGAAAAATGCAAGGACTGATGCAATTATTGGTTCTCCTAGAATTGCAAAACCTACGTCATGTGGGCGAGTTAGTTTCATTGAGTAATTATATCCTGCATGCCCAATTAATGAAGGGCCTAAAGCCATTATTAATAACACGCCAAAATCAGTGAAATGTAAAGGTAAGAAGCTTTCTCTTTTTAATAACAATAATAATGCGAGTGTTATTGCTGCAGAAAGATTTACTAAGCCAAAATATCCCCATAATGATTGAGTCGAAAGGATTCTTTTTGCTATGAAGAAATAACCCACTATAAACCACGAACTAACTAAAGCCAAAATAGTACCAATCACAAAGTTTTTGTTAATTACTAAAGCCCCATTATTACCCGTTTCAAAAAGCATAATTATAATTGATAATATTACAAGAAAAATAGCAATTTTTTCGTTTTTAGTGGGAAAGATTTTCATAAAAAACAAAGCTGCTAAAGTCATCCATATCGGTGTAGTAGTAACGACTATTACGCTTAAGGCAACGCTTACATATCTTAAAGACTCGAACCACAAAGAAAAATGAAATGCAAGAAAAACACCAGCAATAATTATTAACCATCTATCCTTGTGCCTTTTAGGCAAAACCCCACTTTTTTCTTTTAATACGTTACTAAGTAACAAAGAAATAATCCCGGCAAAAAGAACTCTCCAAAAAGCAATAGTCAAAGCAGAATTATAAATAATTATTTTTGTAAGTATTGCTGCTGGCCCTACAGCAAACGTAGAAATTACCAATATCAATCGGGGATGTTGATGAATAAATTGTAAAAATTTTTTTTGTTGATTTACCACATAGTCTTGAAAGTAAAATCTTTTTTTGAATTTAACTCTATTGGCGGAAAAAACCCTCCCAGCAGTAAAATAAAAAAATGGAGATAACCATAAAATCTATTCCCAACCATTTTTTACAATAATGGGAGTGTTCGGGACAATTGCTCTTTATAAAGTATGAATCCTCTCTCAAAAGCAATGGGCCTTTCAAATAAAAGTTTTTACTCTGAAAGTTAATTCCTAAACCCAATACCTTACTTATAATGAGATAATTTATCTTATTTAGTCCTGTTCTTTTTGTTTAATTTATTGGTTAAATAGTTGTTATCATAATACTCAAAAAGTGTTATACTCGCACATTTTTCGAGAGACAAGCCGTTTTAAAACGGAAAAAAGTTAATAATGTGTATTACTGGGGAATGTTTAGTGGAACAAATCGAGGACAAAACTCATAACCTTCATGAAAAAAATAATTTGTTAGATAGAAAAGAACTTTTGTGTTTAGAAAAAGGGTGGAAACAGAAACAAAACCGTAAGTGAGGAAAACACCTGAAAATAACTTACCTACTAAAGGAAGGACTCTCTATGTCTAATACAAATGAACCTAGTTTTGAATTCATCTACGCCGGTGTAAACCCATCAAGTATTATTAAGGTACTAAGTACTGCTGAAAAACAGCGTTTACCATTAATGATCAATAACGCCTTAGTGTGTGAGTTTTTAAGTTCATCAGGTAACATTATTAAGAACTATCTGGAAGAAACTAGAAGTATTGATCTGCTAACTGAAACGGAGCTAGTTTCTTCTCCTGCTGAAAGAAGTCTTTTAGACATTCTTAAAGAAGAAAATCCTCTTAATCTTTCTGATGAGCAATTACTTTTAAATCATGTAATTGCGGAGGCAGTTGAGAGACAAGGTCGAATAGAAGAAGTATATCAATGGCTTCAAACCCAGTTTCAAATAGATACAAAGCTAATACCCCTATTTGACAGGGCAATTAATTTAAGAGTTATAAAAGACAAAAATGCTGCTAATCTTCGTTTTTATCAATTAACTGGCAAATTAAACGAAAAGCTAACTGTTGAAGAAGCAAAGGAGAAAAGAGAACCAGGAATACTCTATCTAAGTGGAGAGAAGCAATTAGAATCGTTAAAAACACATCCTGAAGCAGTAAAATATCTAAAAACGTCAACTCCATTAGTATTATTAATTACTGACTGGATTACTTTATCTGTTCTTTTAAATATAAATGATTTCAAAAAACGTCTAAGTAAAGCGGAGGGCACGATTGTTTATTTGTTGGCCATTCCTGAATTAGACGAAAAAGAGACAGAACGGTATAATGAAATTATTTCTGCCATTATTGGTCCTAATAAAACAATTAAAGATGCTCTTAAGCTTGCATCAGAAAATGGAGACTATATTATCATGCAAAAAGATTATTCTAAATTACTTACTGATACAGAATATGGTTGTCCAATTATCTATGATGATATTATTAATAACCCTGAGAGTGTCATAGAATATTTAAATCGCACAGCTAAACTAAATCTAACATTAGGAACTGATGAAGCAGAAAAAAACAAAGAAGAGGATGAAACTGAGGAAGAAAAGACGCAGAAAAAAGAAGAAGTAGAAAAGCGTTCTTCTAATGATAAAAAAGAAGAAACCGAAAAAGCTGAAAAAAAACAAATTGTTAGTAAAAAGAAAGATGAAAAACCAGATGTAGACGATAATAATCTAAATGGTAAAAAACAAGTCGACTCAGAAGATGAAGAAAACGTTAATATAAGTCCATCTAAACATTTACTTCCTAAACCGACAGAGGCGGCATTAAAACCCCCAGATTCGATATATGAGGTTGGAAAAGAGAAAAAAACAAAGAAACAGTTTGAAAAAGAAATTGTTATTGCCAATGGTTCGACAGAGACGTCCAAAGAAAAGAAAGAACTAAAAGAAGAAAAAGAAGAAGTAATTACTGTAGAAAAAGGAGATGCCGTAGAAACAACAACTCCTGTAAAAGCACCTGTAGAAATTAGGGATGCAAGAAAAGAGCTTGACGATCTTTTATCCGAAGCTATTAAAACTGAATTTCCAGATCTTTATGATCTTTTACTTGCAATTTACTTAATGCCTTCAATACCTGAAGAACTATTTCATAAAAGCAAAGAGGAAATTATTCTCCTGTTGGGTGAAGATGAAGGAATAGCTAGTTTAGCGGCTCAGAATTTAATCAATTCAATGCTTTCTATAGATGATCAGATTGTAAGAATTTACATGGCACGTGCTTATGCCATTATTGCTTCTCATCGGCCTGCTGTGTGTAGACAAGTCGTTACACAAAATACGATTAGAATTGGCCTTTCAGGGAACAGGGAAGAAAGACGAAGATTAGTAGAAATCCTTGCTTCAATGGCAAGGCAACATCTAGAAACAGTTGTTTATGTCATGGAAGCATTCATCTCTCATTTTGTAAATTCCGATTCTCCCTTAGAATTTGAGAGAGGAAAGTCTTTTGTAAATGCAGTAACAGGTGCTGAACAAAGGCTTGCGTTACCTGTAATAGATACTTATCTCTCGTACTTTGATTCATTACCTGAAGAAAAGCTACCAGATCTTTCTACAACTATCTCTTCTTTTGATGGTGCAACAGTCGGAATTGAATTAGTTACTGATTTTACTTTAAAAAGAGCAAAAATAATCGCCAAAGAAATAGCAAAACATCTAGAAAATACTTCTTTTATTGCGTTAGTAATGAAGATCTTGGAAGCATGGGAAAATGGTGATGTCCACAAAATTTCCCAATTATCCGGCTCAATTCTGCCTTCTAAAACTCTAGAAAAATATGAACGGCTATCAATCGCGAAAAAGATACGTAAAATAGGAAATATTCCTATTGATAGCTTGTCAAAGTCTCTAAATAAAAAACAAGATGAACTAGAGGCATTAATTGTCGATCTAATTGTGAAAGATGAATTGGATGCTAAATTAGAAATGGTTGGAGATCGGATGTTCGTTATAATGAATGAAGAAAAAGAAAAGAAAACTAATTCTGATGAAGAAAAAGGAAGCGGCAAAGATACAGAAAAGTTAGGTAATAATGATGAAAACAAGTTAGGCCGTAACAGTAACTATGAGAACACGGGTAAAACTTCTTCAAAAACTTCTAAGAGAAAAAAGAACCAACAAGAAGAGCAAGTTTCTAAAGAAGAGGACGAATGATTTTAGATGCTTTCCCCTTTCACGAAAAAAAATTAAACAGTATTAATAATAACATCAAGAAGGGAAAAACCACTTAAACTATTTTACAAGTCAATATTGTAGAGAAATATTTAGGAGTGCTTACATATGTCTGCTCAATTAACAAAAGAAGAAAAGTTTGTTATGTTCAGGATTGGAACATCATTACTGGCAGTTCCCGTAGATCAAGTCATTGAAGTTTATCAACCAGAACTTATCACCCCTATTCCTCAGTCACCCCCTAACTTGGCTGGAGTAATTAACTTTAGAGGGCAAATAGTCCCTGTCTTGGACTTAGCTGGAAAACTAGCTCTTCAAGGCCAACCAGATGAAGAAGCGCTGTATGTTATTATTTCTGATAAACTAGGTGGAATGGCAGGAATCCTTGTTGATTATGTAGAAAGCGTTATCTCTGTAGATCCTAAAAACATAAAAACCACTGGAGAAGTCCTTGGAAAAAGGATCGAGGACATACCATATTTAACAGGTATTACCATGACTGATGAGGGGATAGTACTAATTCTTGATTTATCTAAAATTGCTTCTGTAGATGAATTCAAGTTCTTTGAGGAACTTAGGAAATCTTCAATAGATACCGAACAAGCAAAATCATCCACTAAAGCAAAATCTGGCTCTAGTGACTCCTTTGGCCTAAATCTTG
Organism: Candidatus Heimdallarchaeota archaeon; assembly: GCA_027061945.1. Classification (GTDB taxonomy): domain Archaea; phylum Asgardarchaeota; class Heimdallarchaeia; order Heimdallarchaeales; family JAJRWK01; genus JAJRWK01. The sequence goes on along the minus strand of JAMOVR010000028.1, from coordinate 9,446 downwards.
AGGATCTTAATAAAAAAGAATTAGTTCAAATCGCTACTGAACTAGGTGTAACTAATCCTTCTTCAAAGACTAGATCGCAATTAATAGAAATCATCAAAGAAAAAATGGGTCTGTAAAAAACATTAAAGACTCCAATTTCAGAAAAGTATGTCCTTATTATTTTTATTTGCTTAAACTTAAATTTGGGTTCTTCTTTACGTGATGGTTTATGGATTGTTATAGGTTTTAAGCTTTTTACCGTTCAAGTCTGTGCGATAGACCACGCTTGGATAGGGCGTCATCAGTCTCATATCCCCTCTGAATTCATCGAAAAGCAAGTCATAGACCGTAGTCCCAGTTATGGGGAACTCATCTCCGCATAAAAGATGATTAGTGCTGACCAGTTTGTTTCTTCTTTTAAAAACATTGTAGCAACCGACAAATTGCCTGTTGAAAACACAATGTTTTTTTGCTCATCACTTTCTTTCCTGTCCCTCTTGGGAATTCGTTTTGCTCCTGCTGCACACGACAGGTCTTAGACATGAATGAATGCTAAAGTGGTTTTTAGGTTAGGGTTCTGACCGATACTTTTAGGGTTTTAGAAGCCTCTTTTAAAGCATAGTGTCGCTCCATAACCACTAAACTAACATCAATACTTGCCTAAATAATGCATAACAGTCTCAGTAGGCATATGGTTTTAATTATGTTTTATTTTTCTCAACAACATGTTTTTTAGACTTTCTGCTCTGTCTTTTTCTCTAAACTCCCATATTTCGTATTCTTCTCCGTCAACAATTATTTTCAAGACATATACCTCATATTCCCTCTGTCGATCTTTTCTTTTTTCTTCTACAACAAGGACGTTTTGTATCTTGTTTAAAGGGATCTTAATCTTTTTTTCTTCAGGATCAAAAATTAGGCCATATTGTATAACAATATATTCATCTCCAATTATCAAATATCTACCTGCCTTCCCACTTTCAACAATAATTAAAGCAGTAGTTTGTGCTCCTCCAAATAGAAACAATATGAACCCAGTTATGAATAAAAAGATCCTTGCTTGTAACGTATTTTCAGTGCCTATTATTGCCATTCCCATGATAATGAATGACATGACTAAAGGAACAATTGCAAGAGCTTTTAAAAACATGTCCCAACTACCTGGAGACGCAGTAGCATCTAACCAATATTTTTTTCCATCTTTGGAGTGGACCCATTTGAATCCTTCTTCCTCAAAAACACGCATGATTAAGATCTAACATCGTTTTTTAATTAATTCTTTTATTTATACTTCGTATTTATAATATACAAGTTATCTTAGTGTGAACTACTCCTTGCTTTGCTTTTGCTAGGGGCTTTCTGCTTCACAGAGGAGACTCTCTCCACAGGCGCTACGGGCTGTCCCAGCCCTGCAAGATAAACATATAAAAAACATATGATGTTTTCGGATTTCATCCTATCCCTTCCAAAAGGGGATTTCCCGCCGCCAAGAAATTATTCTAAATTAACCACCGCTTGTTTTCACAAGTGACTTCCTTCTTCATCAAGAAGTACTCACTCAACTCAGAATTATTCCTCGTAAGCAATGACGTTTAGTGTAGCTTGTTATGTATCAGGTCCACAGATCGGGCTACTAACCTTGTTTAAAATTAAAAGTCCGATACACATAACTTAAAAGATTATTAGCCATAGTATACATATTGGCTTTGTTTCTGTTCTCTCTTTTCTAGAAAAAAGAGGACTTATAGCCGATAACGTTAAAAACAATAAAAAACGTCGAGAAAGAACATGATTTAGTTAGAGAAGTTTGTTTATTTTTTAGTGCGTATTTATTTGCTTTTAAGAGGCTGTTTAGCAGCAGCAATTATTTCTTGCCTTAATCTTTCCATTCTTTGCCTATAATCCTCATTTCTATTGTAGTATAATGCTGAAACCCATACTACGTTTTTCTCAAATCTTTCTCTAGGGTCGTGCGAAGGATGTAATAGCCTTAAAGTATGTGTTTGATTTGGGCTTGCAATTCGGCTCATTATGTCCATTAATGGTGTTCTTAATTCTCTTATTGGGACATCAATGCCTCCTTTTTCGATTCTTTCAGGGTTTTCGCAGTCAATTTTGTTCCCCACAAAAAGTACTGGTCTAGCGAAATTAGATTTTCTTCCTGCTTCTTCAAAGTAATCGATCCATCTATTTAGGTCATATACTGTTTCTTTAAAGGTCTTTTTAGTACTTACATCAAATACCATTAAAATCAATTTTGCAGTTAATAGCCCTGAAAGTCTCTGTATTGTTCTACGTAAAATCGTATCCCACATTTCTTGGCCGCCAAAGTCAAAAAATATAACACTTCCCCCCTCAAATGACCAATTATGATATTGGAGCCCAGCAGTCTCAACTCTCTCCGCAGTTGTGTCCTCTCCCATAATTGCACGACATAGAGTAGTTTTTCCTACGTTTCCTAATCCCGCAACAGCAACCTTAGCTGGAACATATAGCATTGTTTTATCACCAAAAATTGTCTCCAACACAATTTAACAAAACAAGATTTTAACTCTTACTAAGAAAAAATCGCTCAAATACTTTTCAAACATCTCTAAATAACAATTAAAACAGTTCAAAAAATAGAAAAATAATTCATTAAAGTCTTGGGTATGCTTAAAAAAGAGATAGACAAAAATATGTTTTCTCAACAACTCTTAAATTCAAAAAATAAAAATTGTTCCTAATGAAATACATAAACCTTGGGAAAACGGGATTAAAAGTCTCTAAAATTACATTAGGGATGATGTCTTTTGGAAACCAAGCAGAGTGGCAATTAGAACTACCCCAAGCTAAACCAATAATTGAAAAAGCCATTGATCTGGGAATAAATTTTTTTGATACCGCAGATGTATATTCCCAAGGGCGTTCTGAAGAAATCACTGGAGAAGTGCTAAAAGGCTATCGTGATGATGTAGTCGTTGCCACTAAAGTATATTTCCCTATTGAAGGGTTTATTGTGGAATCTAAACCAAATAAAAGTGGTCTATCAAGATATCACATTAGAAGAGCGATATGGAACTCTTTAGAAAGACTTCAAATGGAATATGTTGATCTCTATCAAATACATAGACTAGATTCCTATGTTCATCCTGAATTTCTAATGGCATCCCTCAACTCCTTAATTGATGATAATTTAGTCTTACATATCGGAGCTAGTTCAATGTATGCATGGCAGTTTTCAAAATTATTATGGACTGCCGAGAAATTAGGCTTAGAACCCTTTGTTTCTATGCAGAATCATTACAACCTTGTTTATCGTGAAGAAGAAAGAGAAATGATCCCTCTATGCAAAGATCAGGGAATTGCAGTTCTCCCTTGGTCTCCCCTAGCCCGAGGATTTTTAACCGGAAAATATCGTAAAGGAAAAGTCCCAAATACCTTACGTGCAAGAAGTGATCCCTTTTTGTTAAAGCGCTATTTTAGAGAAGAAGACTTTGAAATTGTAGAGCGAGTAGTGCGTCTAGCTGATGAAAAAGGTGTTTCTCCTGCTCAAATTGCATTGGCCTGGCTATTTTCTAAAGATTATATTACTAGCCCAATAATTGGCGTTACGCGTATTGAACATTTAGAACAAGCCGTTGAAGCGCTCGAGATCAAACTTTCTTCTTCCGACATTTCCTTTTTAGAAGAAAAATACGTTCCTCATCCTGTGATCGGTCATTAAGCTTTTTTAAATTGAGGAGATATATTTATTAATTCTAATTGCATTTTTAGCACCCTCATCTCTTAAAAAACATGTGTTCACAGCTTCTTACCCGCTTGCATAAATATTTGCCTTTCAGTATGTGACTTGAGGTTGTATACTTTCGATTATCTTAAAAACCAGTACTACAAATATCAATTCGAAGAAAGAAAAATCTCGCCAAACAAAGTGAGGTGGAGTAACAATGATGACTGGACAACCAATTTACATACTTAAAGAAGGCACCGAACGTACTGTCGGAAGAGATGCTCAAAGAAATAATATTTTTGCTGCCAAAACATTGGCTGAAGCAGTTCGCTCCGCTTTGGGACCCCGCGGAATGGACAAAATGCTAATTGACCAATTTGGAGACGTAACCATCACTAATGATGGTGCTACGATCCTAAAAGAGATTGATGTCGTTCATCCAGGTGCTAAATTTATAATCGAATTAGCAAAGACCCAGGATCAAGAAGTAGGTGATGGAACTACCAGCGTAGTTGTCCTTGCAGGGGAATTACTAAAAAGAGCCGAAGAATTATTAGACCAAGATATTCATGCGAGCATTATTGTTGATGGTCTCAAAATTGCTACCGAAAAATCAATTGAAGCTCTCGATAACATCGCAATTAAAGTCGACCCTGAAAAAGATGAAGAAATATTATTAAAAGTAGCAATGACTAGCATGTCCAGCAAATTAGTTGCTGGAGATAGAGAAAAATTAGCAAAACTACTAGTAGATGCTGTTAAAACGATTACTGTTAATGAAAACGGAAAATACAAAGCAGATATTAACAAAATTAAAGTAGAAAAGAAACAAGGTGGCTCCATTTCAGACACCATCTTAGTCAAAGGAGTGATTTTAGACAAAGAAGTAGTCCATGATGGAATGCCAAAGACTGTCAAAAACGCTAAGATCTTGTTAATCAATGAACCTCTTGAAATTACAAAAACTGAATTCGATGCTAAACTTAACATCAGTAGTCCCGAACAAATGCAAGCATACTTAGAACAAGAACAACAAATGCTAAAAGAAATGGCGGACAAAATCATTGAGTCCGGTGCAAACGTTGTATTTGCTCAAAAAGGAATTGACGATGTTGTCCAACACTATTTGGCTAAAGCTGGTATAATGGCTGTTCGCAGAGTAAAGAAGAGTGACATTGAAGCTTTAGCCCGTGCAACAGGTGGCAAAGTAGTTAGCAGTCTCAAAGATCTTGATCCTGCATTCTTAGGTGAAGCCGAATTAGTTGAAGAACGCATTATTTCCGACGACAAAATGGTATTTGTTGAAGGATGCAAAGATCCTAAAGCAGTAACTATCCTCGTAAGAGGAGGAACCGAATTAATTGTTGATGAAGCGGAAAGAGCAATCCATGATGCTTTAAGTGTAATTCGTAATGTTATTGAAGATGGCGCAGTAGTAGCGGGTGGAGGCTCTCCTGAAATTTACTTAGCGAATGTCCTTGAGGACTATGCTAAAGAACAACCTAGCAAGATCCAGCTGGCCGTTAAAGCCTTCAGTGAAGCCCTTAGAATTATCCCCAAAACACTAGCAGAAAATGGTGGTATGGATCCCATTGAAGTTATCGGTGAACTTAACAAGAAATGGAAAGAAGGCAAATACACCTACGGAGTAGACCCTGTAGGCGGAAAAATTGCTGACATGAAGGAACTAGGTGTTCTTGAACCAATAAGAGTCAAAAAACAAATGATTAACAGTGCTGCCGAAGCAGCCCAAATGATCTTAAGAATCGATGACGTAATTGCTGCGAAAAGCGTCGGAGGAAAAGACGAAACCGGCGGAATGGACAACGAAGATATGGATTTCTAAAAATAAATAATTCCGTGCCAGATTTTACTTAAATATGGGCAAATAGACCTCCCACCTTGTTTTATTGGTGGGTAAAATGCCCTTATATATATTTTAACTTTATCGACTCTCATCCCCTACCTTGTGGAAGGGGACTTCACGCCGATAAAGTTAAAATAGTGCGTTTCACAGATTATTGAAGTCATGCTTATAGGTAAATCTAAAAACGTTAGTAGTGAAGAGATGTAAGTAATCTAAACTCTCTCTTCTCCTTTTTACTTTCAACAAAAACAATTCATAGATCTTCTAACTATTCTCTGTGCCTAAAAACCATTTTTATAATCTCATTCCCCCAAATATCTCACAATGGAAAAAGAACATTACATAACGATTTCTGAAAACCCTAAAATAAAGATCAGAGCTTTGCATGTGATCCCAGAAAGTCCTAAAGCAAGAAAAGACATAACAATTGTGATTCTTCCCGGTTGGTTATCTACAATTGAAAATAGAAAAGTCTTGATTAATGAATTTGCAAAATATTTCTCAGTGATCATGTATGAACCACGAGGATATGGTAAAAGTACTTCTCCAACTTATAAAGGCGCCTATACTATAGAGGAGCAAACAAGAGAATTACAAACAGTTTTGAATTATTTTGGGCTTAAAGATGAATCATTTGTAATTTTTGCTTCTTCTGTAACGTCTGCACTGACTCTTGAATATGCGTTAAGAGGTCTAAAGCCCAGGCCACTTGCGCTAGCATTGATTAGTCCTCCGCAATATTACCATGAACCAATATGGATGAAGGTAATGTCTATATTCCCATTATTCTTCCTAAATTTCTTGAAAAACGTAGTACTTTCTATTCTTATCTGGAGTGCTAAAAACCCCGATGAAAGGGATAATTTGAAAAAAGGAAGAGACAAAATAAATAAAGCTAATCCAAAATCGCAGTTATTGTTTTACAAAGAGTTTCTAAGAAAATATGATATTAGAGATCGCAAACAAAACTTAACGATTCCTATTATTGCTTTTACTCCTTCTATGGACCGATTAACTCCAATAGAACAGTCAGAAGAACTAACAAAAATAAATCCTTTATCTGAATATTATAAATTCCCTAAAAAATCTCATCGGATTATTGATGAAAACGAAGAAAAAATAGCAGAGCTTACTATGAAATTTATTAATAAGATATTAGATTACAAAAAAAATAATAAAAAACAATAAAAATAAAACGCGAAATATTTCTAGTTTAAAAATTAATTCATTTTTTATTTAACATTATTTTTCATATTTCTGATTCTAGCGTAGAACACGTGACTAGCAGAGTACGGGAAACTTTTAATATGGCGTCAGAGACCCTATATATGGCGCCATCGCCGAGATGAATAGCGTATGTTAAATCTTCCATACATCCCTAAAGTTGAGAATCTCGAGCAAGAAATAGTTGGTCCCAGGGCACCAGTAGAAATATTTGAAAACTTCCAATGCATAATGGATGAATGTAATGCCAGTTTTCAACCAGAAATAATCATTCTTGACCATGAGTTCTTTTCTCCCGTAATTAATGGGTACTTCTCCTGCCCAAAATGTGGGACATGGTATAGCGTAAAATTATTTTCACTACCAGAGACCGATATGATAATAATAGGAGACACGAATCTCATGGCTCCAAGCAAACAATTTGCAGCACGATAAAATTGTTTCTAAAAATTTAGGAAAAATATTACTATTAAACATCTTTTTCTTTTGTTATTTTAAAGAATTGATACTTGAGGATAATAACCATCAAACTTATGATAATAGGGATCAACAAACTAATTAAACCAACTAAGTAAAAGAAATTCTTGGTTTCTGACTGTTCAAATAAACTTGTTATCTTGATTTCTCCACTCTTTACAAAAGACAAGTCTTCTCCCCAATTGACAAGTATGATTCCTAAGAGTAAATAGTCTGTTTTTTGAACATCTAATTTTAAGATAGTTGTGTTTTCTTTTAGTTGGACTATAAATAAAGAGTTGTACCATTCTTGGTTCTTTATGATGGAAGAGTAATTACCTCTAAATTCTCGATTAGTAAAAGAATTGTTCCATTTATCAATAAAAGTAACAATACTAGACACGTTTATGATCACATCTTTATCTGTAGATATTAAAACACCTATTGTGATGTTATAAGGAGAAACAGGCAAACTGATAGATACTGCAGGAGTTGTTTTTTTGGGAAAATTAGCTTCTAAAAACTGCATTGGTGTAACTGTATCACTTACAAGTGTTATTTCCCAGTAGGCATATCCTGTTTCTGTCCTTATTGCAGGAATACTATTACTAGCTAACATTGAAGTAGTACCTATTAACCAAAGCCAACCAAAAATTTTGAATGCTTTCCATCCTGTTTTGAAAGCTTTTTTTTGATTTCCATCGAAAAAAGAAATGTTAACTCTTCTTTCCAGTAATGCTCGCGATTTTTTAGAAATATGATCCCTCATTAACCAAAAGCACCACGCTAAAAAAATAGATGCATGGATCGTAAATTCATCGATTAAAAATTGCATTTTATTAGTTCCAAATAATTTTAATCTTTCTTCATAACTCATATTAATAATAAAAGATTTAAGTCCGGTACTTTCGGTTAATAACTTAAAATTAATACTTATTCCATAAGGAACAAAAGGAAAAGGTCCTAAAGGTTTTAAAGAAATAAGCAGATAAAAGCTAATATCGAAAAATGCTGTTGAGATAGGATAAAACAACTGCATAGGACCAAAACCAAAATCAAGTATTATATGCATCATCCAAAACCAAGGGAACAAGATTATTGCATCTTTTATTACTTTATGTTTTTTTACCCAATAGTTCCGATCTTTCTTATTATTAATTAATGGAATCACGATAAGTCCATAAAGCGCCACCATTACTAATGAATGAGAAAAACTCCGATGTATCTTAAATAGGGAATCTAAGTCGGGTACTGATGCTAATAAGGAAATTAAAAACCATTCTTTTTTATGATTACTATAAAATTTTCTTTTTTCTTTTGGTAAAAAAATATAGACTAAGCTACTTTCAAGAGCCAAATGTGTAGTTTCCCACGTCATACAACGAATAAGATTACAAAAAAGTATTAATTTTTAGCTGAAACAAGCTTTTTACGTATAAAAACATTAAGTTGACATAAAATATGTTATGGATAATTGAGAACACTTTTTTTATTAAATAAAAAAACAAAGGCAATAACGTAAGGTTTAATATTAATTATTCGGGGAAAAAAAATGCCGGGTTGGATGGCGGTGGTTTTTTGAGTGATGAATATAAAGATGACAAACTAATCGAATCAGATGAAATTGTAATTGGAAGTCGTTTCCTCACCCGATATGAACGATCAAGGATAGTTGGGGCAAGAGCACTACAAGTAGCGATGGGTGCACCTATTCTAATACGGGTTGGAGAAGAAGCAAAAGATCCAATCAAGATCGCCACGATTGAATTAAAAGCAAGAGTTCTCCCATTAAGTGTAATGAGAAGGTTACCAGATGGGAGATACCAAAATATACCTGTACGAAAACTACTTGATGCAGAATATGTAGAACAAATACCTGTAGATTTTAAGTTAGATGATCTTGAAAATTAAGTTTTGAGATGAATCATCCCTCACTTTCACGACTTTAGTCGTGGGAAAATATCATATTGTGCTTTCCTGACCGTGTTTTCACGGTGTTGGTACCCCCATGGAACTCCTTTACGGATATTCTTTGCCCCAGAGACCTAATAAAATCATGTCTGTCATATTAAACAGATAAGAATATTAGTTTTCATTTCCCATTCCACCTTGCGGAAGGGGATTCCACACTAATAAAGTTAAAATATTTATAATCAAAAAAAGAGCATTTGTTACTTATTATCTACATCATTAAAAAATTAATTTATG
>JAMOVR010000027.1 GCA_027061945.1 Candidatus Heimdallarchaeota archaeon | reverse complement strand
TTCTAAATATTTTATAAAATCTCTTACTCTTTGTTGAATAGCCCACCTCATTGCCATTTTTTGACCATTTATATTAATTTGCGTTGCCATTTTATATTCATATGCCTTTAACAGGGCTCTGATAAACGAGGGAGCCATTTCTATAGGTCTATCTCTTCTGCCGGTTTTGACAAAATCATCGGGCCGAACCATTCTCTTATTTACTATGGTTAAAACAAAATTTTCTGCTGAAGCTCTCCACTCCTCAACCAAATCACATGCAAGGCTTGGTCTTCCCTTAGCAGGTTCATGCAAAGCACCAAGATAAGGGTCTAACCCACTAGCTTTTATTGCATTAACTACCTGGTTCGTGAATAAAGTATAAACAAAGGATAACAGAGCATTAACGGGATCAAGAGGCGGATGTTTGTTACGGCCTGTAAAAGAAAAATTTTCATTTTTTATTAATAGGCCATAGCCTTGATAAAAAATCCTAGCGCTGGCACCTTCAAGCCCCCTAACTTCATCTAGTGTAGATGCCTGAGAGACTTTTTTAAAAAGAAGTTTAAGCTGGACTATAACTTGCTTTAGTTTCTGAGTTCGCTCTCGGTATGATTTTCTAATAAGAAAATTTACTTGATTGTTTAATTTAATTTTTACGATATTAATCGCAGTTTTCAGACAAAAACTTTTTTCACCAAGACGTCGATATTGCAGTTGTCTCAATTGCACATGACCAGCGGTATCTAATAACAATCTAGCTCTAAAACGGCCAGTCAATGTCATGAAAACAGTATCAACACCATTATCTATGAGAAAATCTAAAACAGCGCCTGTCATAGAACAGCGCCCCATCAAAATCAAACTCTGAAGGCCCCTTGCCGGAATTTCCCGTAATTTCTTACCATTTTGTTCAATTATCAAAGTATCTCCAGAAATTCTTATAAAAGAACCTGGTTCTAAAACGTAAAGATTTTTCATGGCCAAAGAACTGAAATTAAATAAACCTTTCTACAACTTCCATGGCCGCTCTAAGATTTTCTAATGCATCTTTCAAATTTTCAATCTTTTCAGCCTTACCAAAATATTCATCTTTTTGAGGCCAACCTGAAAGATGAAGTAGTGGATGAGGATATTCTCCTTTTTTAAGCTCAAAAGAACAGTCTAGACCGCCCTCTCCCTTTTCCATAAGCCCATGAATCCGTCTGCACCCTAGAGGTGTTCCTCTTAACCTTGAAATTTCATAATCCAGCAAGGCCCTATTATAATCTGGAGTCTTAGAAAGAAGAAAATGGAGAATTTGACGGCCCTGATTAATGTGTCCAATGGTTCCCAATAGTACTTTTCTAGCTCTTTCTCCAATATTTTTGCCAGAAAGACACATAGTTGTAATTTCATTTATTATATTGCACGATTGTTTAAGCTGATAAAGCTCAGGAAATCGTTCTGCAAGTTTTGCTGTAGCAGGATGAACAACCAATTCTGCCTTTTGCGCTTCTTGTGCCAGGGTCATAATTTTATTTGAATCATTCTTTTCAAACCCTACAAGCATTGCAAGCTGATGCGCTTTATCTCGTGCGCCAACCATCACAAGGAAAGAACGTTTCCCAGTAAGTCGATGAATTCCCAATGGTAATTTGACAAGGTTTCCTAAACCTTTACCAGTCAACTTGTCTTGTTTAGGAAAGATTTCGAGATCAAAAAATTCTAACTTGCCTGAAAGATTTTTAGAAAATACTGACAGTGCATTTCTCATAAAAGAAGCAGGCACTGGCTCTTTCATAGGAACCCATATGTGATATCCTTTGCCACCACTAAATTCCGCTATGGATTCAATACCGGCCTGTGACGCTAAAGAACGTATATTTTCAAGAATAAAACGAACTTCCCGTTTTACAGCACCAGTTAAACCTTTAAGCGCTCCTTTCCTCCGAAAACTTTTTTTTAGGTCTATATCAATCACTCCAGTCCATACCGAGTTATCCGGATTCATCAGATAAATTCCATAAGTTTTAACACCAGCAAGATGGTCCCGGATATCTGCTGCAGTTAGTCTCCGCCTAACTGGAGAATATCCACTCTGTTGTTTCTCTTTATCGACCCATTGACGAGCAAATACATCGTCTCTACCGCGAAAAAGCGACATAAATGCCCTTATTGACTCTTCCTCTCTTCTTATTTCAACGAAAGGCTCCAAAAATTCACTGGATGAATCACGATCTGCTATAAAAATGTCTTTATCGAATTCAGATGAAGAATCATTCCAGGAAGGATGCCCAAATATTTCATTAAATACTTCCTCAGGTAACACTTTTTTTGCCTGGAAATGTAAGGATATAAGAGCCTTTTTATCGTCAAGAAGTTCTAAAAGCTCTTTATGCTCCTTCCAGCCATCTTTTTCTTGAGGATAATACCTATTAAGTCTACCTAGAAGTCTTTGTCCAATCTGCAAAAGGCCATGCTCAAGGGCGCATCGGGCTGCCTTAAGAAGCTGTTTAGATGTTAATAACTCAATGAATTTTTCATCGGAAAGAACGGACTCCACCTGTGCCTCAGCGCCTGCTTCGCCAGGCAAGATGCGTGAAATTCTTTCCAGCAGAAACTCGGGATCTATGTGATTAGCTGATCCTTTTTCATAAGGTGTTTGCAATAACTCTGACGACTCTTTTTCAATTTGAGACACAGCTTTACTCCTAGAATGAAGCTGACTCACGTACCTGTTTTAATGCTTTATTAAAACCAGGATAGGCAAACCCTTGTCGTGCAAGATCTTCCAAAATATGCCTAGCTCTATCAATACGTTGCATACCTATGTAGCACAAACTTTGAAGAAAAAGGGCCTCGTGCAATTCATTCAAGTATCTTTGCTTATAAAAAGAGGCTGCTCTTTTAGCATCAGAAAGTGCCTTGCTGAAACTGCCCAAACGATAATTAATCCTTGCCATCCTAAGAAGAGTCTTATGTCTAGAGATACCATCCTTATCCAAAGCTCCTTCTAAGGTTTTTAGTGCCTCTTCATATCTGCCTAGAGATACGAGGATATCACTTCGGCGCCAACGAACGTATGGCCTCATATACCTAAGTGAAATCCTATCTATTTCCGCAAGGGCTTTTTCAGGTTGTTTGAGCATAAGTAAGCAACCTGCCGTAAGTTCAATTATGTAATCAGGTGGACGACCTCCTTCAGATGCTGCGGCTGCAGTACGAAGATAATCCAATGCCTCTTCAAACCGATTGAGAGCAAAATAGGTTTTCCCTAGAGCGAAAAACTTAAAAACCGGTTTTATAAAATTTGAAGCTTCATCTTCTTTTATTAATCTTTTCAATAAATTCAGGGATTTTGAAGGTAAGGAGAGCTTTACACAACACGATGCAAGATGATAAAGACTTTTTATGAATTTAGGACGTTCATAATGCCGTTTTCCCTTTTCATCGTTGGTCAAACTATCCCAATTATTTATAGCTTTTTCAAACATTGGAATAGCTTGACGGGGCTTATCTTCTATTTCTTTAAAAAGCATACCTATTCTGTAATAGACATTAACTGAATTCCCTCTGATTTGAGTACATTTTTCAAAACATTCGTAAGCCAAGGATAAGAGACGCTGTTTCTCTTTTTGGGATAAAACCAACTGCCTATTTTTATGCAGATAAAGAGCGTCATAGGCTGCATAAGCCACTGAATATGCAACCATGAAATTATCAGGTTCCTTCTTTAGTATCGGAAGTAAGAGTTCAAGAGCCTTTTGGTGCTTAGAGCACCTTACAAGTGCAAAAGCAATCTTTTTTCTCAATTCATGATCTAATTCCAACTCTACAAGTAACGGATATTTTTCTTCCAATGGATAAACTAAGGTTAGAATATCTTGCCAGCGTTTCTGTCGTTCTAGCTCCCATATTTCAGCTAAAAGTCTCCTTTTTTGAGACTCAGCTGCTTCTGCCTCTACAGCAGTTACAAGTTCTAAAGGAATTTGAATTCCATCCTTCTTTTTAGACAGAGATACTCTTTTTGATAAATTACTTTTTACATCTTTATTAACAGTTTTTTTATTTTCTAGTTTAAGACTATTTTCATCTTTGTATTCTTTAATATTTTCTTTTATTTGTTTAAG
>JAMOVR010000026.1 GCA_027061945.1 Candidatus Heimdallarchaeota archaeon | reverse complement strand
ATTAATTAATATAAGCATTATATTTAGAACGGTTATCTAAACTTAGATTTGATTTTAGTGTATAACAACTTAGAGATTACGAACCATTCTTTTTTATATGGATCTTATCTATCAAAGCGATTGATATTATTAATATGAGGAAAACAGTTATTTTGTATTGATAAAAACATATGAAAGTTTCATAAAAAAAATTGGTTAGGGGACGACGTATGTATAAAAGATAACTCTTTAAGAGTTAGTTTTATGAAAAAAACACTATGAAAAAAAAGTGAGTTTTATTAAATCTTTTTCTAAATGTCCTTTTTGGTATTAAACTTAATTGTGAGAAAAAGAAAAAACATGAAATTCACAATGAAGACAACCTAATAAGTGATAGTTTTTAAAGCATAAAAATCAAGGGGATAATTTCAAAAAAGATGTAATGTAAGCCCATAATAAGCATTAAATCACGTTTACCAAACATTCAATGCTGCAGTCAGCAAGGTTATTGGTGGAGAAGTTGGAAAGATACATGGTTTGGTCGAAATGGGGGCACCTAATCAATCATTTAGCACAAAAGAAAGATAGAATGTGCAGGTGGAAAAATTGGAAACGCATACGATAATAAGTGAAATTGCAATACATATTCAAAATGGATTCTTAAATGGCAGAGGGACCATAAATGGAACGACTATAACCGCCATAAAATCATTTTCACACCCTAAATATGGTGAGCTTCCTTATGTCTCAGCACAAGCACTCAGAAAATGGATACGAGAAAATTTTATCAGTTATATTCCAAACAACAACATTCCTGGATATTATGACCGCGTCCAAAACACAGGGAAAAAAACTAAAAAGACCATTCCACTAACAAATGTAGACCCAGTAAAATCAATAGAAGATGATGTGTTTGGGTATACTCACCCCATGCCAAACCACAAAGAAATCATCATGCAGAACAAAAATAAAACACGACCAAACGTTGTATCTCTCAATAGACATGCACCATTAAAAACAAGCATACTCTCACCAATACCACAAACAGCATCAATACATCATGATTCAGGATATGTTCACCTCCCAAACGACACACCATTACCGTACAGTAATCAATTTGTAAATACTTATTATACTTATACTAGCACCCTTGAATTGCATAGAATTGGGGTTTATAATAATATTGCAGATCTCATCGAAATCGATGAAACCCTTATTCAAACATATCAAAAAAAACAAGTACTCATTAAAAATCCCCTTAAAGCCGAAAACGCAGAACAATATCAACTCACAGAACCTGAGTTAATAAAACGAAGATTACAAGTAACAGAAATATACCTAAAGACAATCCTAACCCTAACAGGAGGAGCTAAAACAGCTCAATTCCTATCAGATCTCACGCCTAAAGCTATAATTCTCATCCTACAAAAAAGTGCGAATCCAAGATTCATGGGAATATATGAAAGTAATATAGGAAAGCTAACAATAAATGTTAATGAGCTAATCAAAAGAATAGAGGAAGGAGTACGAAACAAAGATTTTTTGACTAATGTATATATAGGAACTAGAACCAATAACGTGGAAAACATCAAAGAACTTACGTATACTCTCAAACAACACAAAGAATTACCTGTCAAGATAGGTAGTATCGGAGACGTCATACACAAATTTTTGGAAGAAGTAAAAGGATATTACAAGAAGTTTGAGG